>DASUZG010000203.1:0-2225 GCA_036376995.1 Azonexus sp.
ACATGCACATGCCAGCCCTTCTCGACCATCGGCCAGTTGGCGTCGTAGCGGTCCATGGTGATGTACTGGCGGCCGCCGCCGGAGGCGATGCGGGCATCGAAGCCGTCGCGCGAAACGTCCGCGAGGAAGGCTTCGAACGGCACCACGTACTCCAGGGCGCTGGTTTCCGGCACATCGCGGCCGTCGAGCAGGGCGTGGATGCGCACCGTCGGCACGCCTTCGGCCTTGGCCTGGACGACCATCGCCTGCAGGTGGTCGATGTGGCTATGCACGTTGCCGTCGGAAAAGAGGCCGATGAAATGAAGGACGCCGCGCCCGGCCTTGGCGCCGGCGACGATTTCCTGCCAGGCCGAACCTTGCCAGATGCTGCCGTCGGCGATCGCGTTGGCCACCAGCGCCGCGCCCTGGGCATAGACCTGGCCGGCGCCGAGGGCGTTGTGGCCGACTTCGGAATTGCCCATGTCGTCGTCGGAGGGCATGCCGACCGCGGTGCCGTGGGCGCGCAGGCGGATGTTCGGGTAGGCGGCGAACAGACGGTCGAGGGTCGGCTTGCGGGCGGCGGCGATGGCGCTGCCGGCTTCCGACTTGGGCAGGCCGTAGCCGTCCATGACGATGGTCACGACCGGGCCGGCGATGCCGGCGAACGAGGAGAGCTTCTGTAGCATGAGGTGGATTCCAGCGGGATGTCGGGCAGGCCCGGCCGCCGGGTCGACGGCGGGCAAAGGCGTGATTTTACTCCCATTGGATCGCCGCCACCGTGGCCGCGGCGCTGGCGAATTTGCGCGCCCGGCGCCGCCCGTGTGGGATAATCGCCCCCCTTCGCACCCCCCGCAGCAGGCATGGCAAACGACTCACCGATCCAGTTCAAGGGCACCACGCTCAAGATCATCCAGACGCAGTTGCGCAGCACCGATCCGGCCGCCCTGCACGCGGCGCTGGCCGAGCTGACCGGCAACAGCCCGGACTTCTTCGAGAACGAGCTGGCCGTGCTCGATTTCAGCCTGGCCGAGGCGTTGCCGGAACAGGCCGACTGGGGGGCGATCTGCGCCCTGCTGAAAAATTCCGGCCTCAATGCCATCGCCACCCGCGGCCTGCCGCCGGCCCTGGCCGCCGCCGCCGCTGCCGCCGGCCTGCCGGCCGCCGGCGACGATGCGCTGGGCCGCCCGGCCCGCACCAAGGAACCGGCAGCGCCGCCGGCGCCCGCCCCGGCCGCTGTCGCACCGCCCCCGCCCGAACCGGCGCCGCGCACCGTCATCCTCGACAAGCCGCTGCGTTCCGGCCAGCGCTTCTACGCCAAGGGCAGCGACCTGATCGTCACGGCCATGGTCAGCGCCGGCGCCGAAGTCATTGCCGACGGCAACATCCACGTCTATGCCCCGCTGCGCGGCCGCGCCCTGGCTGGCGCTTCCGGCGACAAGACGGCGCGTATCTTCACCACCAGCCTGGAGGCCGAGCTGGTCTCGGTGGCCGGCCTGTACCGCACCTTCGAGGCCGGCGTCCCGGCCGAGCTGGCGCGCCAGCCAGCGACCATATCGCTGGTCGGCGACGACAACGATCTGCGTTTGCACGTTGCCGCCCTGGCACTCCGGTAAAATTATCCCAATCCAATAACTTCCCAGCGAGAACCCACTGTGACCCGAATCATCGTCGTTACTTCCGGCAAGGGCGGGGTCGGCAAGACCACCACCAGCGCCAGCTTCTCCACCGGCCTCGCGATGCGCGGCTTCAAGACGGCCGTCATCGACTTCGACGTCGGCCTGCGCAACCTCGACCTGATCATGGGCTGCGAGCGCCGCGTCGTCTATGACCTGATCAACGTCATCAACGGCGAAGCGACGCTGACCCAGGCACTGATCAAGGACAAGCACTGCGACAACCTGTTCGTGCTGCCGGCCTCGCAGACGCGCGACAAGGACGCGCTGTCGGAGGAAGGCGTCGAGAAGGTGATCAAGGAACTGACCCACCAGGGCTTCGACTACATCGTCTGCGATTCGCCGGCCGGCATCGAATCCGGCGCCGTGATGGCGCTGACCTTCGCCGACGAGGCGCTGGTCGTGACCAATCCGGAAGTGTCCTCGGTGCGTGACTCCGACCGCATCCTCGGCATCCTGCAGGCCAAGTCGCGGCGCGCCATCGAAGGCCGCGAGCCGGTCAAGGAACACCTGCTGATCACCCGCTACAACCCGGCCCGCGTCGAAGCCGGCGAGATGCTGTCCTACAAGGAC
>DASUZG010000204.1:0-4553 GCA_036376995.1 Azonexus sp.
ACCGGCACCGGCAAGACCGCCGGCTTCGCGCTGCCCGTGCTGCAGCGCCTGAGCGAGGGCGAGAAAGCCGGCAGCAATTCGGTCCGCGCCTTGGTCCTGGTGCCGACCCGCGAACTGGCCGAGCAGGTGCATGCCAGCTGCCGCCAGTACGGGGAATATCTGCCGGTCAGCACCTACGCGGCCTACGGCGGGGTCAGCATCAATCCGCAGATGATGCGCCTGCGCCGCGGCGTCGACCTGCTGGTCGCCACGCCCGGCCGGCTGCTCGACCTGTTCCGCCAGAACGCGGTGAAATTGAAACAGGTCGAGACCCTGGTGCTCGACGAAGCCGACCGCATGCTCGACTTGGGTTTCGCCCAGGAACTGGCCACCGTTTTCGCGGCGCTGCCCAAGCAGCGGCAGACCCTCTTGTTCTCGGCCACCTTCTCCGACGAGATCCGCAGCCTGGCCAAAGCGCGGCTGCGCGATCCGCTGTCGCTCGAGGTGGCACCGCGCAACAGCGCCGCCAAGGCAGTCACGCAGTGGGTCGTGCCGGTGGACAAGAAGCGCAAGACCGAGCTCTTCCTGTTCATGCTGAAGGACCGCCGCTGGGGCCAGGTGCTGGTCTTCGTCAAGACCAAGAAAGGGGCGGACGAACTGGTCGCCCGCCTGCAGGCCAAGAAGATCGCCGCCGACGCGATCCACGGCGACCGGCCGCAGGCCTCGCGCCTGCGTGCGCTGGAAAGCTTCAAGGCCGGCGAAGTGCAGATCCTGGTCGCCACCGACGTCGCCGCCCGCGGCCTCGATATCGACGACCTGCCGCAGGTGGTCAATTTCGACCTGCCGATCGTCGCCGAGGACTACATCCACCGCATCGGCCGCACCGGCCGCGCCGGCGCCAGCGGCGAAGCCATCTCGCTGGTCTGCGCCGACGAGGCGCCGCTGCTGACGGCCATCGAGACGCTCCTGAAGAAGTCGCTCGAGCGCGACGAGGAGCCGGGCTTCGAGCCCGACCACCGGGTGCCGCCGACCGGCCCCAACGCCGCCCCGCCCAAGCCGAAGAAACCGAAGCCGGGACGCGGCGGCAAGGGCGTGCCGGGCAACTGGGTCGGCTTCGACGACGCCCCGGCCGGCGGCCGCGGACGGCGCAGCGGCCCGCCCCCGCGCAGCGGCGGCAAGGCGCGGCCGCGCTGACGGCGCGCCCGGCGGCCGCCAATCCCCTACAATGCCAAGGCTTGCCGCCCCCTGCCCTGCCGGATGTGCCCGATGACCTCGCCGACGATCTCGATAGACATCTTTCCCTGGGATGACCATTTCAACACCGGGCTGGCAACCGTCGACGAACAACACCGGCAACTGGTCCGGCTGATCAACCGGCTGGCCAGCCATGTCGCCTACGGCTCGCAGCCGGCCGACCTGGCGCGGGTGTTCGACGAACTGGCCGACTACGCCGTCTATCACTTCAGCACCGAGGAAGCGATCTGGCAGGCACACCTGCCCGGCGAGGCGAGCGAAGCGGCGCACCGCGAGGTGCATGCCGAATTCGTGGCGCGGATCGGCCAGTTCCGCGCGCAGGGCGAACGGCCGGCCCGCGAGGTGGCCGAGGAAGCGCTGGCCTTCCTGGCCCGCTGGCTGGCCTCGCACATCCTCGAAGCCGACCGCCACATGGCCTATCTGGTGCTCGCCCTCGACGCCGGCCTGGCCCCCGAGGCCGCCCGCGAACGCGCCGCGCAGCAGATGAGCGGCGCCACGCGGACGCTGATCGACATCATCCTGGCCATCTACGGCACGCTGTCGACCAACACCCTGCACCTGATGCGCGAGATCGCCGAGCGCCGCCAGGCCGACGCCGCGCTCAAGCGCGAGAGCGAGAAAAACCGGGCGCTGCTGCGCAACGCCAGCGACGGCGTGCATATCCTCGATCCCCGGGGCTGCATCGTCGAGGCCAGCGAATCCTTCTGCGCCATGCTCGGCTACCGGCGCGACGAAGTGATCGGCATGCACGTCAGCCAGTGGGATGCCAATTTCGATGCTGCCGAACTCGAGCGCATGCTGCGCCTGCAACTCGGCCGCAACGAGCGTTCGGTGTTCGAGACTCGCCATCGCTGCCGCGACGGGCGCATCATCGACGTCGAGATCAGCGGCTATGCCCTGCAGATCGACGGCGAGCCGCTGCTGTTCAATTCCTCGCGCGACATCTCGGCGCGCAAGGCGGCTGAAGCCGAGCTGCGCGCCGAACGCGAGCTGTTCATCGGCGGTCCGGTGGCCATCCTGGTCTGGCGCACCGGTGCCGGCTGGCCGGTCGATTACGCCTCGCCGAACAGCCCCAACGTCTTCGGCCGGGAGTCCGCGGCGCTGCTGGCGCCCGGCTTCGACTATGCCGACTGCCTGCATCCCGAGGACCGCGAGCGGGTCGTCGCCGAGACCCGGGCCGGCATCGCCGACAGCGGCCGGCGCAGTTGGGAGAACCGTTACCGCGTCGTCTGGCCGGACGGCAGCGTGCACTGGCTGTACGACTTCACCGTCGCCGAGCGCGATGCGGCAGGGCAAACCGCGCGCCTGCGCAGCTACCTGAGCGACGAGAGCGAGCGCCACGCGATCGCGCAGAACCTGAGCAAGACGCACGAGCGCCTGAAGTTCGCCCTGCAGGGTGCCAACGACGGCCTGTGGGACTGGAACCTGGAAAACGACGAGGTGTATTACTCGCCGCGCTGGCTGGGCATGCTCGGCTACGCAACGGGCGAACTGCCGGCCAGCCTCGACACCTGGGCGAGCCTGGTGCATCCCGACGACAAGGCGCCGACGCTGGCCGCCGTCGACGCCTACCTGGAAGGGCGCCTGGCGGTGTATGAAACCGAGTTCCGCATGCGCCACCGCCAGGGGCACTGGGTCTACATCCTCTCGCGCGCCAGCCTGGCCTGCGGCGAGGACGGCCTGCCGCTGCGCCCGCGGCGCCTGATCGGCACCCACGTCGATGTCAGCGAACGCAAGCGCGCCCAGGACAGCCTGCTCGAAAGCGAGGCCCGCTGGCGCCGCATCTACGAGGAATCGGCCGATCCCATCCTGCTCGCCGAGAACGGCCGCTACATCGACTGCAACCGCGCCGCCCAGCAACTGCTCGGCCTGCCGTCGCGGGCGGCGGTGCGCAAGCACACGCCGCTGTCGCTGTCGCCCGCCCGCCAGCCGGACGGCAGCGCTTCCGCCGAACGCCTGGCTGCCGTCACCGAGCAGGCGATGGCCAGCGGCAAGAGCCTGTTCGAATGGGAGCACTGCCGCCTCGACGGCAGCCGCTTCCAGGTCGAGATCATGCTCACCCGCATCGCCCACCGCGGCCGCGACCTGCTGCACGTCGGCTGGCGCGACATCACCGAGAAGAAGCGCCTGCACCGCGAGCTGGAGGAGCACAAGCGCCATCTCGAACGCCTGGTCGAGCAGCGCACCACCGACCTGTCGATCGCCAAGGAGGCGGCCGAGGCGGCCAACCGGGCCAAGAGCGCCTTCCTCGCCAACATGAGCCACGAGCTGCGCACGCCGATGAACGCCATCATGGGCATGACCGGCATCGCCCTGCGCCGCACCGGCGACGCCGTGCTGCGCGAGCAACTGGCCAAGATCGACCAGGCGGCGCAGCACCTGCTGGCGGTGATCAACGACATCCTCGACATTTCCAAGATCGAGGCCGAGCGGCTGACGCTCGAATGTGTCGATTTCCGCCTCGCCGAAGTGCTCGAACACCTGGCCAACCTGATCGGCCACAAGATCGCCGAGAAGGGCCTCGTCCTGCATCTCGACACCGCCCCCGAACTGGCCGAGCTGGAACTGCGCGGCGATCCGCTGCGCCTGCGCCAGATCCTGTTCAACCTGGCCGGCAACGCGATCAAGTTCACCGCCAGCGGCAGCATCACCGTGCGCACCCGGGTGGCCGGATGCGATGCGCAGGGCACCACGCTGCGCTGCGAAATCGAGGATACCGGCATCGGCATCGCCGCCGCCGACCAGGCGCGCCTGTTCCAGGCCTTCGAGCAGGCCGACGGCTCGACCACCCGGCAGTACGGCGGCACCGGCCTCGGCCTGGCGATCAGCAAGCGGCTGGCGCGGATGATGGGCGGCGACATCGGCGTCGTCAGCGCCCCGGGCCACGGCAGCACCTTCTGGTTCACCGCCTGTTTCCCGGCGGCGACGGGCCATGCCGCACCCCCGCCGCCACCCGCCGCCGCCCTGCCGGAACGCCGGCTGCTGGAGGAATGCTCCGGCATGTCGGTGCTGCTGGTCGAGGACGAGCCGATCAACCAGGAAGTCTCGCGCAGCCTGCTCGAGGAAGTCGGCCTCGCCGTCGATGTCGCCGACGACGGGGCGGCGGCCGTGGCCAACTGCCGCCTGCGCCCGTACGACCTGATCCTGATGGACATCCAGATGCCGCAACTGAACGGCATCGACGCCACCCGCCTGATCCGCGCCTTGCCCGCCCACCAGCGCACGCCGATCCTGGCGATGACTGCCAATGCCTTCGAGCAGGACCGCCAGGCCTGCCTGGCCGCCGGCATGAACGACCACATCGCCAAGCCGGTCGATCC
>DASUZG010000205.1:0-4822 GCA_036376995.1 Azonexus sp.
GGGGCGGCGGCGGCTTTTCAAGGCTGTCGCCGCTATCCAGCCCATCGTCCGGGGTCTCGGCCTTGTCGCCGTGGTACACGGCGAGGCGGTTGTACAGCGTTTTCAGGCTGATGCCGAGGACTTCGGCGGCGACCCGCTTGACGTTGCCGCAGTCGGCCAGGGTGGCCTCGATCAGCCGGCGGTTCACTTCCTCCAGCGTGGTGCCGATGCGCACCGTCAGCAATGAGGTGTCCGGAGCGTGGTGCGGGCTTTCCGGCGGCGAGCCGACGTCGATGATCTCGTCGGACATGATGAACAGGCGCTGCACGTAATTCTTCAGTTCGCGCACGTTGCCCGGCCAGCTGTGAGCGTAGAGGGCGGCGATGGCGGCCGGCGAGAAGCGCTTGTGGGTGTGTTCCTCGGCATTGAACTGTTCGAGGAAGTGGCGGGCCAGGAATTCGATGTCGGTGCCCCGCTCGCGCAGCGGCGGCAGGTGGATCGGGAAGACGTTCAGGCGGTGGTAGAGGTCCTCGCGCAGCGAGCCGTCGGCGACCGCCTTTTCCGGCGAGCGGTTGGTGGCGGCGATCAGGCGTACGTCGGTGGCGATCGGCTCGTTGGTGCCGACGCGCATGAAGGTGCCGGTCTCCAGCACGCGCAGCAGCTTGACCTGCAGTTCGGGGCGCATTTCGGTGACTTCGTCGAGAAACAGCGTGCCGCGGTGGGCGCGTTCGAAGAAGCCCCGGTGCTGCCGGTCGGCGCCGGTGAAGCTGCCCTTTTCGTGGCCGAACAGCTCGCTTTCGATCAGTTGCGGCGAGATGGCGCCGCAATTGAGGGGCAGGAAGGGCTGCGTCTTGCGCCGGCTGAGGTCGTGGATGGTCTGCGCCGCCAGTTCCTTGCCGACGCCGCTTTCGCCGATCAGCAGCACGCTGGCCGAAGTCGGCGCGACGCGGGCGAACTGGTCGTAGAGCTTGTGCATCGGCGGCGAGCGGCCGAGCGTGTGGCCGAAGCGGCCCAGGTGGCGCAGTTCGTCGCGCAGCTCGACGATTTCGCGGCGGAACTGCTCGGGACGCGGGATGCGCAGCAGGATGCCGCGCAGGCGCTCGACGTCGATCGGCTTGATCAGGTAGTCGGCGGCGCCGGCGCGCAGCGCGTCGATGGCCGTCTCGATGCTGGCGTGGCCGGTGGCGACCACCACTTCGGTCGAGTTGTTGGGGTCGAGGTCGGCCAGCAGTTCGATGCCCTGGCCATCGGGCAGCAGCAGGTCGGTGATCAGGACATCGGGCGCGGCGCGGCTCAACTGGGCGCGCGCCGCGCGCAGCGAACCGGCGCTGGCGATGGTGAAACCCTCGCTGCGGACCAGTTCGGTGATCCACGCCACGGTCTCGGGGTCGTCGTCTACAAGCAACACCTGGGGCATACCGCTTTCCTTTGACAGAACTCGGAACCGCCATCCGGGCGAATCGTCGGGGAGTGCCCTCCCGGTTCGTCACCGATGGTTATCGGCCCAAGCTATCCGGGATGGACAAAACCGGGAGGCCACGGTTCAAGCCGTGTCCGGGGAGGCTATTTGACGCCCTCCAGCATTAACCATTGACGATGCGGCCGCCGTTCGGATGGAGTACCTGGCCGGTCATGTAGGACGAGGCGTCGGTGGCCAGGAAGACCATCGCCGGCGCCACCTCGTCGGGTTGCCCGGGGCGTTCCATGGGCGTGTTGGCGCCGAATTTCCCGACTTCGCCGGCGCTGAAGGTGGACGGGATCAGCGGCGTCCAGATCGGCCCCGGCGCCACCGCGTTGACGCGGATGCCGCGGTCGATCAGCTGCAGCGCGAGCGAGCGGGTGAACGAGACGACGGCGCCCTTGCTGGCCGAGTAGTCGAGCAGGTGCGCGCTGCCCAGGTAGGCGGTGACCGAGGCGGTGTTGATGATGCGGGCGCCCCGCTCCAGGTACGGCAGGGCGGCCCGGGTGCAATGGAAGATCGCGAAGACGTTGGTGCGGAAGGTGCGTTCGAGCTGCTCGCCGCTGATGTCGGCGAGGCTTTCCTGCGGGTGCTGTTCGGCAGCGTTGTTGACCAGCACGTCGAGGCGGCCAAGTTCGCAGAACACGCGCTCGACGGTGCGCCGGCAGGCCGCCTCGTCGCCGAGATCGACGGCGATGGGCAAGGCGCGCCGGCCGCAGGCCTCGATCGCCAGCCGGGTCTGCCGGGCATCCTCGCATTCCTCGAGAAAGGCGATGGCGACATCGGCGCCTTCCTTGGCGAAGGCGATCGCCGTCGCCCGGCCGATGCCGCTGTCGCCGCCGGTCACCAGCGCCACCTGGCCCTGCAGGCGGCCGCTGCCGGTGTAGTGTTCGGCGAACGATGCCGGCGGCGGCTGCATTTCGCTTTCGCGGCCGGGCTGCTGTTCCTGATGCTGGGGCGGCAGGGTCGTCTTGCTGGATTCGGCGGACATGGGAAACCTTCGCGGGGGCCGGCGGTGATCCCGGGCGTGCAAAGCGCGTGCCGTCGGCGACAGGCATGGCCGTTGCATCGCGGCAGCCATGGATGCCAACTGGAACCTGCTGTTTACCTTCACCGTGCCGCCGCTCGAACTGTTCGTGCGCGGCTCGATCATCTACCTGTTCCTGTTCGCCGTGTTCCGCACCGTGCTGCAGCGCGACATCGGCGCCGTCGGCGTCGCCGACGTGCTGGTCCTCGTGCTGGTCGCCGACGCCGCGCAGAACGCGATGGCCGCCGAATACCGCTCGGTCAGCGACGGCCTGGTGCTGATCTCGACCATCCTCGGCTGGAACCTGCTGTTCGACTACCTCGCCTACCGCTTCCCGGCCCTGCGCCGGCTGCTCGAACCGCCGGAAATCTGCCTGGTGCGCAACGGCCGCATCCAGCACCGCAACCTGCGCCGCGAATTCCTCAGTGTCGACGACCTGCACGCCAAGCTGCGCGAACACGGCATCGCCGACCTGGCCGAGGTGCGCATGGCGTGCATGGAAAGCGACGGCACGGTCAGCGTCATCCGCCGCCATCCGGGCAAGACCGAGGAGGAGGCGGCGCTGCTGCGCCGGTCGCCGCCCAAATGAACATGAACGCTCAGCGGCGCGCCCGGCTCGTCGTCGGGTGGCGGCCGCTGTCGGCGTGGCGCAGCGCCCGCCCGGCCGGAGCACGCCGCGGCACGGCATCATCCGGCCGCCAGCGCGACCGCTGCGGCGGCACGATCGGCTGCTCGTCGAGCTGGTCGGACCCCAGCCACAGCAGCAGGCCGCTCAGCGCGCCGACGCCGGCGCCGATCAGCGCCGCCCACAGCACCGGACCGGGGCGGCCGCCGCTGGCGGCGGCGAACAGCAGGCAGACGACCAGGCCGATCAGCGCGCCACGGTGCATTTCTTCGTGGACCGAGGCGGCTGGCCGGCCCCGGGCCCGGCGGGCGGCCCGATAGCGTAGCAGGCGGAAAAGTAGGCGCTTCATGGCGTTCAAGGCTGCAAGGGGCATTCCCGGTTGCGTGCCGGACGCGTAACTTTTGCCGCACCGGGCAAGAACTTACACGGCCGGGACCGTGCCGACGGCGCAAGCCCGCGGCCAGGCGCGGCACAGCGTTTGCTGCAGGAGTCGGGACTTGTTTCCCGGACCCCAGGATCATGAAAATTGCCCTGATCAGCGAACATGCTTCCCCGCTTGCCAGCCCGGGCAGCGTCGACAGCGGCGGCCAGAATGTCTACGTCGCCCAGGTCGCCGCCCAGCTGGTGCGCCGGGGCCACCGGGTCGACGTGTTCACCCGCCGGGACCGGCCGGAGCAGGCGCCGGTGGTGCGCCTGGGGCCGAACCTGCGCGTCGTGCACGTGCCGGCCGGGCCGCCCTGCTTCGTCGCCAAGGAAGCGCTGCTGCCCTACATGACGGAGTTCGCCGAGCAGCTGATCGATTGCTGCCGCCCGGCCCACCAGCGCTACGACGTGGTGCACGCCAACTTCTACATGTCGGGCCTGGTCGCGCTGCAGTTGCGGCGCGTGCTCGACCTGCCCTTCGTCATCACCTTCCACGCCCTGGGCAAGGTGCGCCGCCTGTACCAGGGCAAGGCCGACGGCTTTCCGCCCGAGCGCCTGGCCATCGAGGAGGCGCTGGTCGCCGAAGCCGACCGTGTCATCGCCGAGTGTCCGCAGGACCGCGACGACCTGATCGAGCTCTACGGCGCCGATCCGCAGCGCATCGAGATCGTTCCCTGCGGCTTCGATCCCGGCGAACTCGGTCCCGGCGGGCGCAGCCTGCGCAGCCGCTTCGGCCTCGCCGACGGCGACTTCGTGATCCTCCAGCTCGGCCGGCTGGTGCCGCGCAAGGGCATCGACAACGTGATCCGCGCGCTGGGCGTGCTGCACCGGGAATACGGCCTCGCCGCCCGCCTGCTGGTGGTCGGCGGCGAGTCGGAGCAGGCCGATCCGCAGCTCACGCCGGAAATCGGCCGCCTCGCCGCGCTGGCCGAGGCCGAGGGCGTGCGCGACCGGGTCATCTTCACCGGCCGCCAGCCGCGCGAGCGCCTGCGCGATTTCTACTGCTCGGCCGACGTCTTCGTCACCACGCCGTGGTACGAGCCGTTCGGCATCACCCCGCTCGAAGCGATGGCCTGCGGCTGCCCGGTGATCGGTGCCGAGGTCGGCGGCATCAAGTACAGCGTGGTCGATGCGGTGACCGGCTTCCTGGTCGCGCCGCGCGATCCGGCCGCGTTGGCCGGACGGCTCGCCCGCATCCAGCGCAATCCGGAACTGGGCCGGGCCATGGGCCGCGCCGGCATGCGCCGGGTGCGCGCCGCCTTCACCTGGAAGCAGGTGGTGGCGCAGCTGCACGCCGTCTATGCCGCCG
>DASUZG010000206.1:0-3731 GCA_036376995.1 Azonexus sp.
TCCGCCCCGGCGAATTTGGGCGCGATCGGCCCCTTCGGCGTGGCGATCGCCGGCGGCGCGACGACCAGGACCGGCGGCACCGGCATGCCCGGCTCGATCGGCGCCTGACGGATGGCCGTGACCAGCGCCGCGATACCCTGCGCCGAATGCCAGGCATTGTGCGGATGCATCGACTGGAAATCATTGGTTCCGAGCAGCAGCACCACCAGCGCCAGCGGCGAATGGATCTCGATGCGCTGGGAGAGGCCGACCAGCCCGTTGCGCCCCGGCTTGAACGGATCGTCCCAGACCGTGCGCCGGCCATTGAGGCAATCCTCGATCACCCGCACCCGCCGGCCGGCAGCCGTCAGCGCGAGTTCCATGACGCCCGGCCAGCGCTGCTCGAACGCCAGGCGTTGGCGAGTTGTCGGGATGATGCCCCAGGACAGCGAATCGGCATAAACCAGAACGTGCTGCATACGACCTCCCATGCGAAGGATAGCGGCCAGCTCCTGCAGATTAGCCGCCGCCCTCCGCATACTCAACATCGCCGATCCAGTGCCGCTGGCGGCGCGCCAGCCGCGAGGCGACATCTTCGCCGTCGAAATCCACCGCGGCATGCCGCAGCAGCGCCGGATCGAGGCCTTCGAGCGCATGGACATTGACCACCGCATAGAGGCGCCCGGCGATGCGGCTGGTGACCAGCGGCACGACGCCGCAGCGGGTGCAGATGTGAAATTCGGCCGTCTCGGTCGCAAAGGCATAGCGGGAAACGAGCGCGGGCTCCGTGACCCGCACGCGCAGTTCGGCGGCCGGAGAGGTCGTCCATACCGCCCCGTGCTTGGTGCAGAAGGAACAGCCGCAGGCCCGCGCCGGAATCCCGGCAGGCCCGGGCGTCCAGTTGAGCGTGAAGGAAATGTTGCCGCAGTGGCAACGGCCTGGGATCAGCATCGATGAGTCCTCTGGTTTTTCGCCATTCATTGATGGCGTCTGTGCCCTGGTTGAACTTAGGAAATTCAGGGGAGTCCATCAACGGACCGAAGCTGTCCGCCAATGGATCGCTTCGCCCTGCCCCGCTTTACAAGGAATCATCATGACCATCCGTCGTTCGCGCAAGACCAAGTCGCTCGCAACCAAATCGGTCGAACTCGCCTTTGCCGCCCCACAGGTGGTGGCGCATCGGGTCGCCCGCATGGCAGCGGCCGGCGCTAGCCCGTCACCGCGGGACCGCCGGGAATTCGAGCGGATGGGCACGGAAAAGGTGGCGGCCTTCTCCGAGTCAATGAATGCCATGGCCCGGCAAACGCTCCGCGCCAACCAGACGCTGTCGACCGCCCTGTTCCGCACCTTCTGGTCGCCGTGGACGGGGAGCAATGCGCTGCGCCTCGGCCGCGACCTGCAGGGGGCGATGCTGGACGTGCTGGACAAGGGGATAAGCCCCGTCCACGACAAGGCCACCGCCAACGCCAAACGCCTGGCGCGGACCCGAGTGCGCTGACTGCCGACGGGCGCCTGTCCGCCACAGCTGCCGCCTATCGTGAATGAGGCGGCAGCTGCGCTCATGCCGGTGCTCGGTCGATTATGGCGCCTTCGGATACCCGACAACATTAGTCAACTTTCCCACCCGGTTCTTAGGGAATATCAAACGCGCCTTCGAGTTGCGTCGTTATCATCGGCGCCATGACTGAACTTGCTGCCCCTACCGCAACCGCTCCCGAGCGCCATCGACTGCCCGGCGACCTGGCAATCTGGTTCTTCATCCTGGCCGAAATGCTGGCCTTCGCGGTGTTTTTCGCCTCCTACGCCTTTGCCCGCGCACGCAATGTCGAGATGTTCAACCTGTACCAGCAGACGCTCGACCGCAATGCCGGGGCGCTCAATACGCTGTTGCTGGTGACCGGCTCGTGGTTTGTCGTGCTGGCCGTGCAGGCGGCGCATCGCGACGACAAGGCCGCGGTGCCGCGCCATATTGCGCTCGGCATGCTGTGCGGCGCCGGTTTCCTCGGCGTCAAGATCTATGAATACGCGGAGAAGTTCGGTGCCGGCATTTCGCTGTCGACCAACACCTTCTACATGTTCTACATTTCATTGACCTTCTTCCATTTCATGCACGTGATCCTCGGCATGGTGATCCTGGCGGTGATCTGGAAGCAGGCCCGCAAGGGTGCCTACGGGAGCGGCGACTGCAACGGCCTGGAAAGCGGTGCCGCCTACTGGCACATGGTCGATCTGTTGTGGATCATCCTGTTCCCGCTCGTTTATGTGATGCGCTGATGATGAATTTCCTGAACAATGCGGCCCACCGCGCCTGGCTGGTGCTCATCGTCGCCACCGGTATCACCTGGTATCTCGGTGAGGTCGGCGCGGCCGGCACCGCCGCCATCGTCGCCATGCTGGTCATCGCTTTCATCAAGGGCCGGCTGGTGATTCTCGATTTCATGGAACTGCGCGGCGCCCCGCGGCTCTGGCGGACCCTGCTCGAAGGCTGGCTGGTTGTCGTCGGCGGCCTGATCCTGCTCGCTTACTGGATATCTCTCAAATGACCGATCTGCCCTTCTACGAACCTTCCGGCAACGAAATCGCGCTGTTCGAGCATGCCTATCGCGAACGCCTGCCGCTCCTGATCAAGGGCCCGACCGGCTGCGGCAAGACGCGCTTCGTCTCGCACATGGCGGCCCGGCTGAAGCTGCCGCTATACACCGTGGCCTGCCACGACGACCTGACCGCCGCCGACCTGGTCGGCCGCCACCTGATTTCCGGCTCCGGCACCTACTGGAGCGACGGGCCGCTGACCCGGGCGGTGCGCGAAGGCGGCATCTGCTATCTCGACGAAGTGGTCGAGGCGCGCAAGGACACCACGGTGGTGCTGCACCCGCTGGCCGATGACCGCCGCATCCTGCCGATCGACCGCACCGGCGAGACGCTGGAGGCGCCGGACAACTTCATGCTGATCATCTCCTACAACCCCGGCTACCAGAACCTGATGAAGGGCCTGAAGCCGTCGACGCGCCAGCGCTTCGTCGCCATGCGCTTCGACTTCCCCACGGCCGAGCGCGAAATCTCGATCCTGATCGGCGAAACCGGCTGCGACGCCGATCTGGCCAAGCGCCTGGTCGGCATCGCCAAGGCCTTCCGTGCGCTCAAGGACCGCGACCTCGAGGAAGTGGCCAGCACCCGCCTGCTGGTCTATGCCGCGAGCCTGATCAAGTCCGGCTTCGATGTCGTCGCCGCCTGCCGCGCCGCGCTGGTCGAGGGCCTGACCGACGACGAGGAAACGGTCGAGGCGCTGATGGAAATCGTCAATGCCACTTTCGGACGGTGACCACGGGTCGAGCGCAAACCCCGCCATGCATGGCGAGGTGAGCGAGACAGGCCAACCTGGCACCGAAGGTGCCCCAAACTCGTGGCGAGGAAGCCCCGAACCTGAGTTCGGGGAGACTCAATTTGGCGTCGTCGAGGAGCAGGCGGGCCAGGCGCTCGCCGTCCTGGCCGAGGCGCTGTTCCTGATCAACCTGCTGCTGTTGCCGGGGATCGCCTTCGCCATTCTCGCCGGCCTGTGGCTCAACTACCGCCACAGCGCCCCGCCGCTGGCCCGTCAGCACCTCTACCAGGCAACGCTGGTCAGCCTGTGGGGCGGCGCGCTGATCGTCGTGCTCGGCGGCCTGATTCTGTTGGCCGGCGGCCTCGACCAGGTGTGGACCTGGGTCGTGCTGATCCTCTATTTCACCTGCATCCACTCGACGCTGATCCTG
>DASUZG010000207.1:0-6182 GCA_036376995.1 Azonexus sp.
TACCAGAAGCGCTTCTGCGCCCGGTTTGATCTGCGTACCGGTTCGGTGATCCAATTCGTCCCGAGCGCGGCCCTCACCGCCGTCTTTATCGCCTGTTTCGAGGATTTCCGCATCGAATGGACGCCCCAATTGGCCTTCGCCCTGGCCTGGCTGGTGCTGGTGCTCTCCATCGGCGCCATCAGCCTCCTCAACCTACTGATCAGGAGCGGCAGCGCGGTCAACGTGGCCAGCCTCTTCTACCTCACCCCGCCCACCACGGCCCTCATCGCCTGGGCAGCCTTCGGCGAAACCCTGTCCGCCGTGGCCCTCTTCGGCATGGTCCTGGCGGTAAGCGGCGTCTACCTGGTGGCCCGCCCGAAATGAACGCCCCCGCATCCTCGGCATCGACCCCGGCCTGCGGGTGACCGGTTTCGGCGTCGTCGAAAAGCACGGCAACCAGCTGGTCTACGTAGCGAGCGGCTGCATCAAGTCCCGGGACACGGAATCCCTGCCGGAACGCCTGAAGACCCTCTTTGCCGGCATCAGCGAGGTGATCGCCACCTACTCCCCCCAGCAGGCGGCGGTAGAGAAGGTATTCGTGAACGTGAATCCCCAGTCCACCCTGCTCCTCGGCCAAGCCCGGGGGGCGGCCATCAGCGCCCTGGTCCATGCCGGGCTGCCGGTGGCGGAATACACGGCCCTCCAGGTCAAGCAGGCGGTGGTGGGCCACGGCAAGGCGGCCAAGGAGCAGGTCCAGCACATGGTAATCCGGCTGCTGAGCCTGCCCGGCGCGCCGACCGCCGACGCCGCCGACGCGCTGGCCTGCGCCATCTGCCATGCGCACGGCGGGCAGGGGCTGGGGGCGCTGGCGACGGCCGGGTATCGCGTTCGCGGCGGGCGGCTGATACGATGACGACTGTTTGAACATACAGTATCCGGACCATCCATGATCGGAAGACTCACCGGCCTGATCGCCGAAAAGAACCCGCCGCAGATCGTGCTCGACGTCCAGGGCGTCGGCTACGAGCTGGACGTGCCGATGAGCACGTTCTACAACCTGCCGGGCGCCGGCGAACGGACGACGCTGCTGACCCATTTCGCGGTGCGCGAGGACGGCCATTTCCTCTACGGTTTCCTCAGCGAATCCGAGCGCTTCGCTTTCCGCCAGTTGCTGAAGATTTCCGGCATCGGCGCGCGCACCGCGCTGTCGGTGCTGTCCGGCCTGTCGGTCGGCGACCTGGCGGCGGCCGTGGCCCGCCAGGAAGTCGGGCGCCTGGTCAAGATTCCCGGCATCGGCAAGAAGACCGCCGAGCGCCTGCTGCTCGAACTCAAGGGCAAGCTGGCCGAAGCCGGCGGTGTGGCGCTCGGCGCGGCGCCGGCCGATGCCCGCGACGACATCCTCAACGCCCTGCTGGCGCTCGGCTACAACGACAAGGAGGCGGGCGCCGCGCTGAAGCAGCTGCCGGCCGAGGTCGGTACCGCCGACGGCATCCGCCAGGCCCTGAAACTGCTGTCGAAGGTCTGATGCTGACCGACCAGGATCCCAAGCGGCTGGCGCAGATCGCGCTGGTGGTGCTGCTGATCGTCGGCTGCATCGCCGTGCTGCTGCCGTTCGTCGGCGCCATCCTGTTCGCCTTCGTGATCTGGGTCTGCTGCTGGGATATCTACCGGCGGCAGCTGCTGCCGCGCTTGGGCGGGCGCCACACGCTCGGGGCCTCGCTGGTGCTGCTGCTGCTGATCCTGATCCTGCTGTTGCCGACGCTCTTTCTGGCCGGTGCGCTGGCCAGCGGCGCCGACGGCCTGATCGGCCTGATCAAGCCCTACATCGACGTCGGGCTCCCCAGCCAGGCGCCGGCCTGGCTGGCCGCCCTGCCGCTGTTCGGGCCGGAACTCGCCGATTTCTGGCATCACCTGGCGAGCAGCCGTGAAGCCCTGAACGCGCTGCTTGCGCAATTGATCACGCCGGCCCGGCAATTCCTGCTGGCGGCCGGCGCCGTCGCCGCCAACGGCCTGCTGCAGCTGGCGCTGGTGCTGTTCGTCGCCTTCTTCCTGTTCCGCGACGGCGAACAGCTCAGCCGGGCGCTGGCCGTGGCCGCCGACAAGCTGGGCGGCGAACTGGGCGCCGGCATGCTGGCCAAGGCCCGCGACACCGTGGTCGGCGTCATGCTCGGCATCGTCGGCACTGCCGCCGCCCAGGGTACGGTGGCGATGCTCGGCTTCCTGATCGCCGGCGTGCCGGGGGTGGTGCTGCTCGGCTTCGCCATCTTCTTCCTGTCGATGATTCCGGTCGGCCCGCCGCTGATCTGGGGCGGCGCTGCCGCCTGGCTGTATGGCGAGGGGCAGACCGGCTGGGCGGTGTTCATGGTGCTGTACGGCCTGTTCGTCATCAGCAGCATCGACAACTTCGTCAAACCCGTGCTGATGGCCCGCGGCGCCGGCCTGTCCATCCTGCTGATCGCTCTCGGGGTGTTCGGCGGCGTGCTGGTCTTCGGCTTCATCGGCATCTTTCTCGGCCCGGTGCTGCTGGCCCTGGGGCAAATGCTGTTTACCCGCTGGATACGCCAGGAGCCTGCCGCATGATCGAAACCGACAAGCTGGTCGCCACCGACCGCATCATCGCGCCGCAAGCGAAATCGGCGCAGGAGGAGGCGCTGGAGCGGGCGCTGCGGCCGAAGCGCCTGGCCGACTACACCGGCCAGCAGAAAATCCGCGAACAGCTGGAAATCTTCATCCAGGCCGCCAAGAAACGCGGCGAATCGCTCGACCACGTGCTGCTGTTCGGCCCGCCGGGCCTGGGCAAGACCACGCTGGCCCACATCGTCGCCGCCGAGATGGGCGTGAACCTGCGCCAGACCTCCGGCCCGGTACTCGAACGCGCCGGCGACCTGGCCGCCATCCTGACCAATCTCGAACCGCACGACGTGCTGTTCATCGACGAAATCCACCGCTTGAGCCCGGTGGTCGAGGAAATCCTCTACCCGGCCCTCGAAGACTTCCAGATCGACATCATGATCGGCGAAGGTCCGGCCGCCCGCTCGGTCAAGCTCGACCTGCCGCCGTTCACGCTGGTCGGCGCGACGACTCGGGCCGGCATGCTGACCAACCCGCTACGCGACCGCTTCGGCATCGTCGCCCGGCTGGAGTTCTACAACGCCGCCGAACTGCAGACCATCGTCGGCCGCTCGGCCAGCCTGCTCAACGCGCCGATCGATCCGGACGGGGCACTGGAAATCGCCCGCCGCTCGCGCGGCACGCCGCGCATTGCCAACCGCCTGCTGCGCCGGGTGCGCGACTACGCCGAGGTCAAGGCCGACGGCAACATCAGCCGGCCGGTCGCCGACGCGGCGCTCTCCATGCTCGACGTCGATTCGGCCGGGCTCGATTTGATGGACCGGAAGCTCCTGTCGGCGGTGATCGACAAGTTCGGCGGCGGCCCGGTCGGCGTGGACAACCTGGCGGCGGCCATCGGCGAAGCACGCGACACCATCGAGGACGTGCTCGAACCCTATCTGATCCAGCAGGGCTACCTGCAGCGCACGCTGCGCGGGCGCATCGCGACGCCGGCCATCTACCGCCATCTCGGTCTGGCCGAGCCGGCCAGCGCCGTTGTCCGCGACCTGCTGGCCGGGGACTGACTCAGGCGCCGCAGACCTGGTTGCGGCCGCCGCTCTTGGCCGCGTACAGCGCCGCGTCGGCGCGATTGACCGCGGCATCCGGAGCTTCGCCCGGCGCCAGCTGGCTGACGCCCAGGCTCAGGGTGACCCGGATCTCCGAGCCGCTTGCGCCGAGGGCGGCCGTTTCGACGGCCAGGCGTAACTTCTCGGCGACCACCATGCCTTCGTCGGCGGTGCAGCCTTGCAGCACCATCAGGAATTCCTCGCCGCCCCAACGGAAGGCGAAATCGGCCTCGCGCAGCGTGCGCCGCAGTACGCCGGCGATGCCGCTCAGCACCTCGTCGCCGACCCGGTGGCCGTAGCGGTCGTTGATGCTCTTGAAATGGTCGGCGTCGGCCAGCAGGAAGCAGAGCGGCCGCTGGCTGCGGCGCTGGCTCGCCATCAGCTTGTCGATCAGGATGGCGAAGGCGTGGCGGTTGAGCAGCCCGGTCAGCTTGTCGGTCGAGGCCATTTCCTCGATCCGCGACTGGTAGCGGTGCAGCGTCAGCCAGGTCAGGCCGATGACGACCAGCGTCACGGCCAGGCTGATCGCGAAATTGGCGTACAGCGTGTGGCGGATGCCGGCCAGCGCGACGTCCTCGTTCTGCTCGACGAACAGGTACCACTTCAGTTCCGGCAGGTAATTGACGTTCAGCAGGTGGTTGTCGCCGCCGGCCTCGAACTGGTAGAAGCCGGAGCGTTCGGCGAGGATCTTGTCGATCAACGGACCGAGGCCGGGCCGGCTGCGCAGGTCGCCGGACTGGCCCGGCGGATTGCCGAAGACGATGTGGCCGCTGGCGTCGGCGAAATAGATGGTGCGCTGGAAGCGCTGCTGGTACTCGCCGATCAGGCGACGCACCGCATCCACCGTCAGGCCGATGCCGGTGGCGCCGAGGTACTGGCCGGCATAGTCGTACACCCGGTAGTTGATGAAGATGGTCATCGCGTCGCGATTGGCCATGTCGAGATCGACGTTGATCTCGTAATCCTGCTGCAGGTTGCGCACCCGGTAATACCAGGCGTCGCGCGGCTCGTCCGGACTGACCTGCTTGAGGATGCCGCCGCCGGTGTAGTAGGCGCCGCTGCGCTCGGAGACGAAGAAACTGCTGAAGGCGCCGTGGCGCTCCCTGATCTCGGCCAGGTAGCGGGCCATCGCGTCGACTTCGCGCTCGCCGCCCAGCACCCAGTCGCGGACGAAGGTGTCGTGGGCCATCGTCGACGAGATCAGGACCGGGCGCACCAGGTCCTTCTGGATTTCCGAGTAGATGTTGCTCGACGTCAGCGGCAGATCCTGGCCGATGATCGCCGAGCGGATGGCCTGCTTGGAAACGAAGTAGCCGATCAGCGTCGTGGCGAAGAAGCCGCTGGTCAGCAGCAGGCTGAGCAGCAGGATCAGGCGGTAGCGGTCGATCAGGCGGGCGGGTCCGGGCATCGGCGGATTATCCGGGATGGGTGGCCGGCTGTCATCCGTGCGCCGCCGCCAAGCGTGAAATCCGCCCGGAAACACGTCGTTACAATTCTTTGTTGCGGCGCAAGGTAAAATTCCGCGATGAAATTCGCGCCGAATCCCAACGCCTTCGCCATTCCCGTCCGCGTCTACTACGAGGACACCGATGCCGGAGGCGTCGTCTACTACGCCAATTACCTGAAGTTTTTCGAACGCTGCCGCACCGAATGGATGCGCCAGGCCGGCCACGACCAGTCGGCGCTGGCCGCCGAGGCCGGCATCGGCTTCGTCGCGCGCAAGGCCAGTTGCGAATACCTGCGCCCGGCCCGCCTCGACGACCAGCTGACGGTCGGCCTGGAAGTCGAGAAACTGACCCGGGTGCGTGTCGTCTTCCGCCAGCACGTGCGCCGCGGCGACACCGAGCTCGTCACCGGCACGGTCGAGATCGCCTGCGTGGAGATGGCCACCATGCGGCCGGCGCCGATTCCCCAATTCCTGTACCAACAGCTGGAAGCCCTCAAATGAACGTCACCCAGGATCTTTCCATCCTCCACCTGATCCTCCAGGCCAGCGCCGTGGTGCAGGCCGTCATGGCGCTGCTGGTCGGCGTCTCGCTGATGTCGTGGTACTACATCTTCATGAAGTGGTTCGCCGTGCGCCAGGCGCGCGACAAGACCGAAGGCTTCGAGCGCGACTTCTGGTCCGGCGGTGATCTCAACACGCTGTTCCAGGGCGCCGCCGCCGACCGCCACCACAGCGGCTCGATGGAGCGCATCTTCGAAGCCGGCTTCCGCGAATTCACCAAGCTGCGCGGCCAGAAGAACCTCGATCCCAAGGACATCGTCGACGGCTCACGCCGCGCCATGCGCGCCACCTATCAGCGCGAGATGGATGCCCTGGAATCGCATCTCGCCTTCCTCGCCTCGGTCGGCTCGGTGTCGCCCTACATCGGCCTGTTCGGTACCGTCTGGGGCATCATGCACGCCTTCCGGGCGCTGGCCAACGTCGGCCAGGCGACGCTCGCCTCGGTCGCCCCGGGCATCGCCGAAGCGCTGGTCGCTACCGCCATCGGCCTCTTCGCGGCGATTCCGGCGGTGCTCGCC
>DASUZG010000208.1:0-3739 GCA_036376995.1 Azonexus sp.
TGCATCTCGCCGAGCGCTACCCCGGGCATTTCGTATTTGGCGTCGACCAGTCGCTTGATCGCCTGAGCCGCGGCAAGCCGTTGCCGCTGCCGGCCAATGCCGTGCTGCTGCGGGCCGATCTGGTCGATTTCTGGCGCCTGCTGGCCGAGCAGGGCATCCGGCTTGACCGCCACTACAACCTGTATCCCAACCCGTGGCCGAAGATCGGCCATCTTGCCCGGCGCTGGCATGGGCACGCGGTGTTCCCGGTCTGGCGCGAACTGGGCGGCGAACTGGAATGCCGCAGCAACTGGCGCATCTACATCGAGGAAATGGCGCTGGCCCTCGGTTGGCTGAGCGGCCGGCCGGTGGCCGCCGAGCCGTGGACGACCGATGAGCCGATGACACCGTTCGAGAAGAAATATCTTGCTTCCGGCCACGAGCTGTGGCGCTGCCGGATCGATCTGCGATGAGCGTCTGCCAGAGTTGCGGCGCCTGCTGCGCCAGCCTGCGCGTCGATTTCCATCCGGCCGAGCTGGCCGGCGGCGCCTTCGCCTGGGGCGGCGGCGTGCCGGCCGAGCTGACGGTGCCGGTGACGCCGGCCATCGTCCGCCTGCGCGGCACCGACGCCGTACCGCCGCGCTGTGTGGCGCTCGCCGGCGAAGTCGGCGTCGCCGTCACTTGTACGATTTACGATGAGCGGCCGTCGCCGTGCCGTGAATTCGATGTCGAGCATCCGGCCTGCAACCGCGCCCGCCGCCAGTGCGGGCTGGCGCCGCTGCGCTGAAGGCGGCCCGGGTTATCCCCGCTTCGGTCGGGCAAGTCTGTGGACAAGCTCGGGACAAACGCCGGAAGTGACTGAGCGGCAAGGAAAAAGCGCGCCTGCCTAAAAAATGGGCAGAATTCAGTCGAGCTTGCGTGCCGGGCGCTTGCGGCGCTTGGGCATCAGCAGCTGAGTCTCGATTACTTCAGCCGGCAGTGGCCGGGAGAACAGGTAGCCCTGCAGCTGCTCGCATTTCAGGTGGGCCAGGATTTCCTGCTGGGCGGGCGTTTCGACGCCCTCGGCGACGACCTTCATGCGCAGGCTGTGGGCCAGTGCCAGGATGCCGGTGACGATGGCCACCGCGTCCTCGTCGCCGGGGATGTCCTGGATGAAGGAGCGGTCGATTTTCAGCGTGTTGGCCGGCAGGTGCTTGAGATAGGACAGCGACGAGTAGCCGGTGCCGAAGTCGTCGATCGACAGGTGGATGCCGAGGCCGCGCAGGTCGCGCAGCAGGTCGATGCTTTCGGCGGCGCGGGCCATCAGCACGCTTTCGGTGATTTCGAGCACCAGCGCCGCGGGCGGCAGGCCGCTGTCGCTCAGCGCCCGCTGCACGACGTCGCGCAGGTCGGGCTGTTCCAGCTGGCGGGCCGACAGATTGACGGCCACATGCAGGTCGTCGACGCCGGCATCGAGCCAGGCGCGGGCCTGGACGCAGGCGCTGCGCAGCACGCGTTCGCCGAGCGGCAGGATCAGGCCGGTTTCCTCGGCGACCGGAATGAAGTCGGCCGGCGAGATCAGCCCCTGTTCCGGGTGCAGCCAGCGGACCAGGGCCTCGACGCCGGCCATGCGGCCGCTGAGGGTGTCGACCACCGGCTGGTAGAAGACGGTGATCTCGTCGCGCTCCAGTGCCCGGCGCAGGTCGTTTTCCAGTTTCAGGCGGTCGGAGAGGGCCGATTCCATGGCCGCCTCGTAAAAACAGAAATCGCCGCCGTCCTGCTTGGCCCGGTACATCGCGGTGTCGGCATGGCGCAGCATGCTGCTGACGTCGAGGCCGTCCTCGGGGTAGAGCGAGATGCCAATGCTGGCCGTCATCACCACTTCCTGGCCGCCGACCACCAGCGGTGCCGAGACGGTGCGGCAGATGTTCTGCGCGACGCTGGCGGCGACTCCGGGATGGGGCAGGTCGTCGAGCAGCACGGTGAATTCGTCGCCGCCCAGGCGGGCCACGCAGTCGTCGGTGCGGACGCAGCCCTTGAGGCGCTGGGCCATGGTCATCAGCAACTGGTCGCCGGCTTCGTGGCCGAGGGTGTCGTTGATGAACTTGAAGCGGTCGAGGTCGAGGAAGAGCACGGCCAGCATGCCGTTGCGGCCGTGGCAGCGTTCGATGGCGCGGGTCAGGCGCTCGATGAACAGCAGGCGGTTAGGCAGGCCGGTCAGCGTGTCGTTATAGGCCAGTTGGTGGACGTGGCGCTCGGCGCGGGTGGCGTCGATGACCCGGCGCACGCGCTGGTTGACCACCGACAAGTGGATCGGCTTGGGGATGAAGTCGCTGGCCCCGGATTCGAAGGCGCGCTCGATCGACTGGCGGTCCTCGAGGGCGGTGATCATCAGCACCGGGATTTCCTTCCACACCGGGTGCGTCTTCACCGCGTGACAGGTGGCGAAGCCGTCCATTACCGGCATCAGCGCATCCAGCAGGATCGCGTCGGCCGGGTGGCTTTCCAGCCAGGCCAGGGCTTCCGTCCCGTCGCTGGCCTCCTCGACGCGGAAACCGCTCTGGTGCAGCGCGTGGCGCAGCGCCGAGCGGGTGCTGCGGTCGTCGTCGACCACCAGCACCACGGCAGCATCGGCTTGCGGTTGCGGCAGGCTGGGCGGCTCGTCCAACTCGGCCATCAGGGTCGGTTCGACGATGGCGAATTCGGTGCGCAGGCGCAGCAGCAGCTCGCTGCTTTCGCCCAGCGCGCCGGCTTCGGCCTGCAACTCCATCTCGCGGGCGGCGCTGGCCAGGGCCAGGGCACCGAGATTGCCGGCGGCGCCCTTGATCACGTGGGCGACCCGGTGCAGCGTGTCGGCATGGCTGGCGGCGATCGCTTCTTCCATGTCCTGCAGGTAACCCGGCATGTCCTCGAGGAAGGGGCGGATGGCTTCGCCGATGGTGTCGCCCAGGCAGTCGCGCAGGCGTTCGAGCACGGCGCCGTCGAACGGCGGGTTGGCCGTCGCCGCGCCGGCTGCCGTCGTGCCGCCGGCCGGGGCCGACCAGTGCAGCCAGCGGCGCAGGTGGCCGGTCAGCGCGTCGAGGGTCAGCGGCTTGGCCAGATGGTCGTCCATGCCGGCTTCCCGGCAGCGCTCGATATCGGCGGCCAGCGTGTTGGCGGTCATGGCGATGATCGGCGTGTGCCGGTCGCCGGCTTCCTGGCGGCGGATGGCGGCGGTGGCCTGGAAGCCGTCCATTTCCGGCATCGAGCAATCCATCAGGATCAGGTCCCAGGCCTCGTCCTGCCAGCGGGCCACGGCTTCGACCCCGTTGCGGGCGACGCCGCTGGTGCAGCCGAGCAGGTGCAGCATGCCGGCCGCGACCGCCTGGTTGGTCGCGTTGTCTTCGGCGATCAGCACCCGGGCGCTGCGGTTGACGCGTTTTTCGGCGGCCGGCTGGCGGCTGGTCGAGACCAGTGTGCCGGCCTGGCAGGGGATGGTGAACCAGAAGCGGCTGCCGGCGCCGGGCGTGCTGTCGACGGCGATCTCGCCGCCGAGCAGGCGGACGATCTGCTTGCTGATGGCCAGGCCGAGGCCGCTGCCACCATAACGGCGGGTGGTGCTGGGGTCGGCCTGGGTGAAGGAATCGAAAATCGCGCTCTGCATCGCGGGGGCGATGCCGATGCCGGTGTCGCGCACTTCGAAACAGAGGCGCTGGCCGGCCTCGCGGCCGGAGACGGTGAGCGTCACCGAGCCGTCTTCGGTGAATTTCAGCGCATTGCCGACCAGATTGATCAGCACCTG
>DASUZG010000209.1:0-4170 GCA_036376995.1 Azonexus sp.
GATAGTGGGTCATGGGCTGGGGAGGGGGCAGGGGCGGGTATTATCGGGCTTTGGCGGGGTGCGGACAACCGCGCCCCGCTTATGGCCTTATCGGTTTTTCTGCATGACCCGGGCCAGGGTTTCCGCGACTTCGGCGACCAGCTCCGGACCGCGGTAGATGAAACCGCTGTAGAACTGCACCAGGCTCGCACCGGCGCGGATCTTCTCGGCCGCATCCTCGCCGCCCATGATGCCGCCGACGCCGATGATCGGCAGTTCGCCGGCCAGCGCTGCGGCGAGCTTCTTCTGCACGGCGGTCGATTTCTCGAAGACCGGCTTGCCGGAGAGGCCGCCCGCTTCGTTGCCGTTCGGCAGGCCGTCGACGCCGTCGCGCGAGAGCGTGGTGTTGGTCGCGATCACGGCATCGAAACGATGCCGGCGCAGCGCGTCGGCAATGGCTGCGACCTGCGTGTCGTCGAGATCGGGGGCGATCTTCAGCGCCATCGGCACGTATTTGCCGTGCTTGTCGGCCAATTGCTCCTGGCGCGCCTTCAGTTGCGCCAGCAGGTCGTCCAGGGCCTCGTCCTTTTGCAGTTCGCGCAGGTTCTTGGTGTTCGGCGAGGAGATGTTGACGGTCACGTAGCTCGCGTCGTTGTAGACCTTGTCGAGGCAGATCAGGTAGTCGTCGGCTGCCTTCTCGATCGGCGTCGTCGCATTCTTGCCGATGTTGATGCCGAGGATGCCGCCCTTCTTCGGGAATTCGGCGCGGCGCACGTTCTCCAGCAGGCGGTCGACGCCGGCGTTGTTGAAGCCCATCCGGTTGATGATGCCCTGCGCTTCCGGGATGCGGAACAGGCGCGGCTTCGGGTTGCCGTCCTGCGGCCGCGGCGTGATCGTGCCGATCTCGATGAAGCCGAAGCCGAGCTTGGCCAGGCCGTCGATGTGGTCGCCGTTCTTGTCCAGGCCGGCGGCGAGGCCGACCGGATTGGGGAACTTCAGGCCCATCACTTCGACCGGGCAGGCAGCCACAGGCTTGGCGAGCAGGCCGGCGAAACCGGCGGCATTGAGGAAATCGATGCCACTCATGCCGATGCCATGGGCGGACTCGGCGTCGAGGGCGAAAAAGAATTTGCGGATCAGGGGATAGAGCATAGTGGGGCGCGATTTTACCGCATCGCACCATGCCGTGCCCGGCAAGCTGTCCTTAAATGCCGATTACAGCGCGCGCAGTCCGATCAGCACCGCCATGCCGGCGATGAACGGCAGCCACGGATTGCGCCAGAAGAGGGCGGCCATGACCGCGGCGATGGCGGCGGCGAGTTTCGGGTTGAACACCGCGAGGCTGCCGTCGACGACCAGCACGTCGGGGACGACGATGGCCGCCAGGGCGGCGGCCGGGGCGTAGCGCAAGGCCCGCTGCAGGGTGCCGGGCAGGCTGACGCGGCTGCCGAGCACGATGAAGCCGGCGCGCGGCAGGGTCGTCGCCAGGCCGATCAGGATGAACACCAGCCACAGGCTGCCGTCGTCAATCATGGCGGGCCGCCCGGTGTTCGAGGTGTTCGGCGGCAAAGCCGGCGGCGATGCCGAGCACGATGCCGGTGACGACGCCGAGGCGCAGCGGCATGTTGCGCAGCAGCGTCGCCGAGAGGCCGCCGACCACGGCGGCGACCAGCATCGGCCGCACGCGGGCCATCGGCACCAGCAGCACGATCAGGGCGATGGTGGCCATGAATTCGAGCGACCAGCTTTTCGGCACGATGCCGGCGGCGAAGATGCCGAGCAGCGTGAACACCTGCCACAGCAGCCACGACCAGACGCCCGGCGCGAGGTAGTAGCCGAGGCGCCAGCGCGGATCGTCTACGCTCATCATCTTGTCGAGGCAGACGGCGAAGACGCCATCGGTCAGCAGGTGGCCGGCGAACCAGCGCTCGTGGGTCGGAATGCCGCGAAAGCCGGGAGCGATGGCGGCGCTGAAGATGACGAAGCGCAGGTTGAGCGCCAGCGCGGTGACGACGATCAGCCACAGCGGCGCCTCGGCGGCGATCAGCGGCAGGGTGCCGAGCTGGGCGGTGCCGGCGAAGACGATGACGTTCATGCCCATCGCCTGCAGCGGCGAGAAGCCGGTGCTGGTCATGGCCATGCCCATGACCAGGGCCCACGGCACGAGGCCGACGGAAAGCGGCAGGAAGGCGGTGAAGCCGGCATGGGCGCCGGCCCGGAAGGCGGATGACAAGGCTGCGGGCGAAAGGGTCGAAAGGCGTCGAGCATACCGTCCGCCCGCCGCCGTTCCAAGCCGTCTGGCCGAAAGTGGCCGGCCGTCGCACAATGGCAGTCGAGTGCGGCGAGCGGAGGGACTCCATGCAGACCACGACAGGCAACGAGCGGCAGTACATCCTGGCCCTTGACCAGGGCACCACCAGTTCGCGGGCCATCCTGTTCGACCGCCGCGGCCAGCCGGTCGCCATGCGCCAGCAGCCCTTCACGCAGTTCTTCCCGCAGCCCGGCTGGGTCGAGCAGGATGCCGAGGAAATCTGGGCCAGCCAATTGGCGGTGGCGCAGGCGCTACTGCGCGAGGAAGGCATCGCGGCACGCCAGATCGCCGCGCTCGGCATCGCCAACCAGCGCGAGACGACCATTCTCTGGGACCGGCAGAGCGGCCAGCCGCTGGCCCCGGCCATCGTCTGGCAGGACCGGCGCACCGCCGGCCATTGCGCGGCGCTTGCCGCCACCGGCCACGAGGCGTTGTTCGAAGCGCGCACCGGCCTGCGCCTCGATCCCTATTTTTCCGGCACCAAGCTCGCCTGGCTGCTCGACCACATTCCTGGTGCCCGCCAGCGGGCCGAGCGCGGCGAACTGGCCTTCGGCACCGTCGACAGCTGGCTGGCCTGGCGCCTGACCGGCGGTCGCGCGCATGTCACCGATGCGTCCAATGCCGCACGCACGCTGCTGTTCGACATCCGGCGCGGTTGCTGGGATACGGACCTGCTGGCGGCGCTGGATATTCCGCCGGCGCTGCTGCCGTGCGTGGTCGACAGCAGCGGTGTGGTCGCGGCCATCGACGCCGAGTGGCTGGGCGGCGAGATTCCGCTGGCCGGCATCGCCGGCGACCAGCAGGCGGCGACTTTCGGCCAGGTGTGCCTGGCGCCCGGCATGGCCAAGAACACCTACGGCACCGGCTGCTTCCTGCTGCTCAATGTCGGCGGCGAGGTGCAGGCGTCGCAGCACCGGTTGCTGGCCACCACCGGCTGGCGCTACGGCGGGCGCACCACCTACCTGCTCGAAGGCAGCGTGTTCATGGGCGGGGCGGTGGTGCAGTGGCTGCGCGACGGTCTGGGCATGATCGCCAGCGCCGCCGAAGTTGAGGCGCTGGCCGCCTCGGTGCCGGACAGCGGCGGCGTCTATCTGGTGCCGGCCCATACCGGCCTTGGCGCACCGTACTGGGACCCGCAGGCGCGCGGTGCGCTGCTCGGCCTGACGCGCGGCAGCGGCCGTGCCGAGATCGCGCGGGCGGCGCTCGAAGCCATCGCCTTCCAGAGCGCCGAAGTGCTGCAGGCGATGGAGCAGGATGCCGGCCAAGCGCTGGCCGAACTGCGTGTGGACGGCGGGGCAGCGGCCAACAACCTGCTGCTGCAGTTCCAGGCCGACCTGCTCGGAGTGCCGGTGGTGCGCCCGCGCATCACCGAGACCACGGCGCTCGGCGCTGCCTACCTGGCCGGGCTGGCGGTCGGCTTCTGGCAGGATGAATCCGAGTTGGGCGCGCTGTGGCAGGTCGACCGCCGCTTCGAACCGGGCCGTTCGGCCGACTGGCGCGCCGCGCAACTGGCCGGCTGGCGGCGGGCGGTGCAGCGCTCGCTGCGCTGGGCGGAGCCGGACTGATGGGCGACACGCCCGGCCGTGCCGACCTGCTCGCCCGGCTGCGTGATGGCCGGACCTGGGACGTGATCGTCATCGGCGGCGGTGCAAGTGGCCTCGGTGCCGCGGTGGATGCGGCGGCGCGCGGCTACGCGACGCTGCTGCTCGAACGCGGCGACTACGCCTGCGGCACTTCGTCGCGCAGCACCAAGCTGATCCACGGCGGCGTCCGTTACCTGCGCCAGGGCGACCTGGCGCTGGTCCACCACGCCCTGCTCGAACGCCGCCGGCTGCTGGCCAATGCCGGCCACCTGGTGCATACGCTGGCCTTCGTCATTC
>DASUZG010000210.1:0-2234 GCA_036376995.1 Azonexus sp.
CGAACTGCCCGGCAGCGAGCCGACCCCGCTGCGCGCGGTGTTCGCGCTGGCCGGCGCCGAAGCCTTCGCCCTGGCCGGGCGGGCCGTGCCATTGCTCGACTGGCAGGCCAACCACCGCTTCTGCGGCAGATGCGGCACGCCGACCGTGCGGGTCGATAACGAGGTGGCGATGCGCTGCCCGGCCTGCGGGCTGCTCGCCTATCCGCGCATCGCCCCGGCGGTGATGGTGCTGGTGCGCGACGGCCGCCGCCTGCTGCTGGCCCGCAGCCCGCATTTCAAGCCGGGCGTGTTCAGCGCCCTGGCCGGCTTCGTCGAGCCGGGCGAGACGCTGGAGCAGTGCGTCATCCGCGAAGTGCGCGAGGAGGTCGGCGTGGAGATCGCCAACCTGCGCTATTTCGCCAGCCAGCCGTGGCCGTTCCCCAATTCGCTGATGGTCGCCTTTTTTGCCGACTACGCCGGCGGGGCCATCGTGCCGCAGCCCGGCGAGATCGAGGCCGCCGACTGGTTCCTGCCCGAGGCGCTGCCGCTGCTGCCCGATCCGGTCAGCATTTCGCGCCGGCTGATTGAGGCGGCGCTGGCTTAATCCGCTTATCGCCGATTTCGCGGGAATCTATCGCCGGTCGCCCGGTCAACGCTGCTCCAAAAACCAAACAGGAGCATGTCATGGCCAATTCCGTCACGCTGGGAGGCAACCCGATTACCGTGAACGGCAGTTTTCCCGAGCAAGGCGCCCAGGCGCCGGCCTTCACGCTGGTCGCCAAGGATCTGAGCGATGTGCCACTGTCGTCCTTCGCCGGCAAGCGCAAGATCCTCAACATTTTCCCGAGCATCGACACGCCGACCTGCGCCGCCTCGGTGCGCCGCTTCAACCAGGCCGCCGCGGAACTGCCCGATACCGTCGTGCTGTGCATCTCGGCTGACCTGCCGTTCGCCCAGAGCCGCTTTTGCGGCGCCGAGGGGCTGGCCAACGTGCAGACGCTGTCGACGCTGCGCGGCGGCGACTTCCTGCAGGCCTACGGCGTCGCCATCGCCAGCGGCCCGCTGGCCGGCCTCGCGGCGCGCGCCGTGGTCGTGCTCGATGCCAACGACCGCGTGCTGCACGCCGAGCGGGTGCCGGAAATCAAGCAGGAGCCGGATTACGCGGCTGCCTTGGCGGCGCTCAAGTAGTCAGAACTGCTTGACCTCGATGTTCAGCGTCTGGATGCGATAGGCGATCTGGCGCGGGGTCATGCCGAGGATGCGGGCCGCCTTGGCCTGCACCCAGCCGGCCTGCTCCAGGGCGGCGATGACGCGTTCCTTTTCCGACAGCGTCGGGTCGTCGATATCCAGCGGTTGCCCGACGGGCGAGGCGGCTGGCGGCAGGGCGGCGCCGACGCCGCGCAGCGGCTTCGGCGAATTGCGCTCGCGGCTGCTCGGGAAACGGATCAGATCGACGTCGATCTGGCCGTCCTCCGACAGCACCGCGGCGCGTTCCAGGCAGTTTTCCAGTTCGCGCACGTTGCCCGGCCAGTCGTGGCTGGCCAGCCGGCGCTGGGCCATGTCGGTCAGGCTCAGCTTGCGCTTCTGCTCGTTGCCGATCTTGGTCAAGAGGTGGCGGGCGATTTCCGGGATGTCCTCGATGCGCTCGCGCAGCGGCGGCAGGAAGAGCGGCATGACGTTCAGGCGATAGAACAAATCTTCGCGGAAGTCACCCATTTCGACGGCTGTCTCTAAATCGCGGTGCGTGGCGGCGATGATGCGCACATCGACCTTGACCGTCTTGCTGCCGCCGACCCGCTCGAACTCGCCTTCCTGCAATACGCGCAGCAGCTTGGCCTGGAAGGCGGGGGAGACTTCGCCGATTTCGTCGAGGAACAGCGTGCCGCCGTGCGCCTGCTCGAAGCGGCCCTTGCGCGCTTCGACGGCGCCGGTGAAGGCGCCGCGCTCGTGGCCGAAGAGTTCGGATTCGAGCAGGTTTTCCGGCAGGGCGGCGCAGTTCAGCTTGACGATGGCGGCGCGGGCGCGCGGCGAGTTGTAATGGATGGCGTTGGCGATCAGCTCCTTGCCGGTGCCGGTTTCGCCGCGGATCAGCACTGTCGTGTTCCATTTGGCGACCATGCGTGCCTGGTCGAACACCCGGCGCATCACCGCCGAGCGGCCGACCATGCTGTCGAAGCCGAACTGGTGGCGGACGGTGCGGCGCAGGAGATCGCGCTCTTCGAGCAGGGTCGATTTTTCCTGGGCGACTTCGAGCG
>DASUZG010000211.1:0-5991 GCA_036376995.1 Azonexus sp.
GGCCCGTTCGCGGGCATTCTTGCGCGGCGCGCCGCGCTTGCTGGCGATGATCAGTTCGTTTTTCATCGAGTGCTCCCAGCCGACCAGTTCGGTGACGGTGACGTCGTAACCGTGCGCTTCGAGCAGCAGGCAGCGCAGTGCGTTGGTCAGGTGGCTGCCCAGTTCGCGGGTGTGGATCGGGTGTCGCCACAGTTCTGACAGCGGCGTCTTGCCCAGTGACTCGTTCTTTTTCGCCCGCATCGCGGCGGCGACTTCGGCCTGGCAGCAAGGCACCAGCACGATATGGCGGGCCTCCTTGCTGAGCGCGAAACGGATCGCATCGTCGGTCGCCGTGTTGCAGGCGTGTAGCGCGGTGACGACATCGACGCGGGCAGGCAGTTTGGGCGAGGTCAGGGAATCCTCAACCGTGCAGGCGAGGAAGCGCATGCGCGGAAAGTCCAGCCGGGCGGCCAGTTCGCGCGATTTGGCGACCAGTTCCGGGCGGGTCTCGATGCCGATGATCTCGCCGCTGGCACGCTCCTTGATACACAAGTCGTACAGGATGAAGCCGAGGTAGGACTTACCGGCGCCGTGGTCGACCAGCGTTTCGGCACCCTCCAGCAGCGGTTCGATGAACTGGACCAGGTGATAGACCTGCTTCAGTTTGCGGCGGCTGTCCTGGTTGAGCTTGCCGTCGCGGGTCAGGATGTGCAGTTCCTTGAGCAGTTCGACGGACTGCCCGGGACGGATTTCCGGGATGGCGGCGGTGGGAGTTGGCTTCTTCATGGGGCGCAATTATCGCATTCAAAGATCTATGACTTTCGTGTCAACCGAATCGGAATCGCGTCGTTATTCGGCTCATGGTGCTAACGCACCGCACTTCAACGGAGAACCAAATGGGTAGTCTGAGCAACGAATCCTTCGAGCAGTTTCTGGATTCCCTGAAAAAGGCTGGCATTGCAATTTCCAACGAGACTGAGCTGCGTGAGCGCCTGGCAGAAGCCCAGCGCTGGCGCTACGCCTTCCAGACTCTGGCTGCCAACGGCAAGACCATCGGTATCTGTTTCGAAGACCGCTCGGACGGTCGCAACGAAGCCGAGATCGATCGGGCCTTCAGCGAATTCGCGTTTTCCGAAAAAACCAAGGCGGTGTTCTCCGCCAATCTGAAGCACTGAGCAACCAACCAGTTTTACCGCCCTTCGCGCTGGCGAGGGGCAAACAAGAACGGGCGCCGCAATGGCGCCCGTTTTGCATGGCGCCCCGCCGGCATGCGGCGGGGCAGGTCGATCAGCGGGTGATCGGCTTGTAGCGGATGCGCTTGGGCTTGGCGCCTTCCTCGCCCAGACGCTTCTTCTTGTCGTCTTCGTATTCCTGGTAGTTGCCGGGGAAGAAGGTCCATTGCGACTCGCCTTCGGCGGCCAGGATGTGCGTGCAGATGCGGTCGAGGAACCAGCGGTCGTGCGAGATCACCAGCGCGCAGCCGGGGAATTCGAGCAGCGCGTCTTCCAGCGCCCGCAGCGTCTCGACGTCGAGGTCGTTCGACGGTTCATCGAGCAGCAGCACATTGCCGCCGGCCATCAGCGTCTTGGCCAGGTGCAGCCGGCCGCGTTCGCCGCCGGACAGGTTGCCGACCAGCTTGCCCTGGTCGGCGCCCTTGAAGTTGAAGCGGCCGATGTAGGCGCGGCTGGGCATCTCGAACTTGCCGATCTGCAGGATGTCGCGGCCTTCGGCCAGTTCGTCGAACACCGTCTTCGAGCCGTCGAGGCAGTCGCGCGACTGGTCGACGTAGGCCATCTTGACCGTCTGGCCGATGCTGACCGTACCGGAATCGGGCTGCTGCTGGCCGGTGATCATCTTGAACAGCGTCGACTTGCCGGCGCCGTTCGGGCCGATGATGCCGACGATGGCGCCCGGCGGGATGGTGAAGGACAGGTTGTCCATCAAGAGCTTGTCGCCGAAGGACTTGGTGACGCCGTTGAATTCGATGACCTGGTCACCCAGGCGCTCGCCGACCGGAATGAAGATTTCCTGGGTCTCGTTGCGCTTCTGGTATTCGTGGGACGACATTTCCTCGAAGCGCGACAGACGGGCCTTGGACTTGGCCTGACGTGCCTTGGGGTTGCTGCGCACCCATTCCAGTTCCTGCTTCATCGCCTTCATGTGGGCGTCGATCTGCTTCGACTCGGTTTCCAGGCGGGCTTCCTTCTGCTCCAGCCAGGACGAGTAGTTGCCCTTCCACGGAATGCCGTGGCCGCGGTCGAGTTCGAGGATCCACTCGGCGGCGTTGTCGAGGAAATAGCGATCGTGGGTGACGGCGACGACGGTGCCGGGGAAGCGCACGAGGAACTGCTCCAGCCACTCGACCGATTCGGCGTCGAGGTGGTTGGTCGGCTCGTCGAGCAGCAGCATGTCGGGCTTTTCCAGCAGCAGCTTGGCCAGCGCCACGCGGCGCTTCTCGCCGCCGGACAGGTTGCCGATGGTGGCATCCCACGGCGGCAGACGCAGCGCGTCGGCAGCGATTTCCATCTGGTTTTCGGTGTCCGAGCCGGCGGTGGCGATGATCGCTTCCAGCCGGGCCTGTTCCTCAGCCAGCTTGTCGAAATCGGCTTCTGGGTCGGCGTAGGCGGCATAGACCTCGTCGAGCTTGGCCTGGGCCGACATGACTTCGCCGAGCGCCGATTCGACTTCCTCGCGCACGGTCTTGGCGGCGTCGAGTTGCGGTTCCTGCGGCAGGTAGCCGATCGAGACGCCGGCCAGGTGCTGCACTTCGCCGTCGTATTCCTTGTCCACGCCGGCCATGATCTTGAGCACGGTCGACTTGCCGGCGCCGTTCAGGCCGAGCAGGCCGATCTTGGCGCCGGGGAAAAAGGAGAGGGAGATATCCTTGATGATCTGCCGCTTGGGCGGGACGATCTTGCTGACGCGCAGCATCGACATCACGTATTGGGCCATGGAACTGTCCGGAAACGTTGAAAGGGCGACAGTTTACCCAAGAACCACCGGGCGCGGATCATTTCGCCCGGGGCTGGCGAGCGCTCAGGCAGCGATGAGGTGGTGGTGGGTTTCGAGCGATGAAGCCGGCTCGTCCTGCAGCGTCGCCGGCAACGGCAAATGCAGGTCGCGGTGCAGCAACAGCGCCGGCGCAGCGACGCGGGGGCAGATGCGCAGTGAACCGAGGCGGCCGAAGCCGAGTCCCTGTTCGTAGAAACGGCTGTGCCGTGGATTGACCTCGATCACCGCATGCGTCGCTTCGAGAATCCGGTGCGTCAGGTGGTAGGCGTTGCGGAAAAAGGCGCGCAGCAGCTTCTGCGAACTGAAGGCCGGGTTGACCGCGAAGCGCGAGTATTCACACAGGCGCCGGTTTTCCTGGCGCAGGCCGGCGATTTCGCCGGGATACAGGGCTTCGCAGAGCAAGCCCTGGCCGCGGTCGACGGCCATCGTCAGCGTTGCCGCAAGTTCGCCGCCATGCCAGGCGCCCAGCGTCACCCGCTGGCCGTCGTCCGGTTTCGGCTCGCGGAAGGCGACGCGATAGCCGCGCCATGAGTACATCCGCCGCACCAGATGCTCGCTCGCCAGCCGCTCCCCCAGTGTCGTCACCTGGCGGATGGACAAATCAGCCGGTGACGACGACACCATGTGGGCGGCGCGAACGCCGCGATAGGCGGGGGAGGGGCGGGCGATGGAGGAAAACATGCAGATGATTCTAGGTGGGGGTTTTTGTTAGGGCAATCAGAGGGATACCGCATTCAGGGTAGGGATCGACTCGCGTGGCGATTCGCCGGCGAGGCGCACCGGCGAGCGGTTTTCGCTGGCGATGGCGTTGATGTCGCCGCACAGTTCGCCGCCTTCGTCGATCACCAGCTTGCCGTAGCGGATCTTGCCGTTGACCCGGCCGGTGGCGTGGATGATCAATTGCGAGCGGGCAGTCAGTTCACCTTCGAAGACCCCGTGGATTTCGGCGATGTCGATGCTGACCTTGCCGGAAAACGAGCCCTGGTCGGCGATCCGGATGACGCGGCTGTCCATCGTCGCCTCGACGCGACCTTCGACCACCAGCGTGTCGCAGTCGAGAATTTCGGCACCTTTGAGCTTGACGTCCGGTCCGACGATCAGGCGGGCACCGAGCAGGTTTTCGCTGGTGGCCGGCGGCAGGTCGGCCGGGGTGGCGGTTGCGGGAGGCGTGGCCGGCGGATTGGCGGCGTTGTCGTTGGCGGTGGGGCTGACCGGCGAACTGCCGAGGACGGATTTGACGTCCTTGCGGGTGATGACATCAGGGCGGTTGGCAAGATTCGGTTTGCTGAACATGTCGGTCCTTTATGGGCTGCGGTTGAGGAGAGCGGACAACGATGGGGAGTAATGCGATTACCGTGCCAAGGCAAATAAAGTGTTGTTAAACAATTGATTGAAACATTGTGTTAATTCTGAACATCAAATTCGGCATGGCATTTGTCGCTTGGCGGCGACATGATTTTTTGTTTTTGCGGCAATCCGCCCGGGAGCAGTGATACGCTTGTCGCGTATTGGCGACATTTTGGTATGTTATTGATTGATTGCTGTTTTTAAATGACATGAAGATTCCATTCGGCATGATCGGTGCGCTGCCCAAATCGGTGCGAGCGGCTAAACTGCGGTTTTCTTCTTTACCGCGCGGATGATCCGAATTTCCTTTCGCCAGGGCATGCTCACCGGCTTTGCCGTCATCGTGCTGCTGCTCGGCGGCGTGGCGTTGCGCAGCTGGATGCTGGTCGAAGACCTGGTCGCGCAGAGCCGGCGCAGCAGCGAACAGGCTATCCAGCTGACCGCGGTGATCCAGGAACTGGCCGAGCGCAGCGTCGATATCGAACGCAGCGCCCGGCAATATCTGGTACTCGACGACCCGCTGTTTCGCCAGCGCTTCGACGAACATCTGAACCAGTCGCTGGTGCTGGTCGATCGCCTCGATGGCCTGGTGGCGGAGCCGCTGACGCCCTTGCTCGGCGGCTGGCGAATGGTTGCCGAAGCGTTGCGTGCCGGCCTCGACAAACGGATTGCCAAGGACGAACTGGCACCGTTCCTGGCGCGCTTGATGGAACTGAACGCCCTGCTCAAGCAGGCCGGCCAGCGCTGGATAGAAAACCAGAATGCCCGCCTGCTCGACGAGCTGGAGGCCAACCGGATGCGGCTCGGCGGCCAGATCCTGTTGGCGCTGGCCGGGGCTCTGCTGGTGGCGCTGGCTATGGGCTGGTGGCTGGTCCGCCCGCTGCGCCAGCTGGAGCAGGCCATCGGTCGCCTCGGGGCCAACCGTTTCGACGAAGCGGTCCAGGTCGGCGGACCGGCCGACCTGCGCCAATTGGGGCGGCGCCTGGACTGGTTGCGGCAACGGCTGGCCGATCTGGAGGCTGATCGCGAGCGGGCCTTGCGCCATGTCTCGCACGAGTTGAAGACGCCGCTGACGGCGTTGAAGGAAGGCGTGGCGCTGCTGCGCGAGGAAGTGCCCGGGCCGCTGGAGGACAATCAGCGCGAGGTGGTCGATATCCTGCAGCACAACGTGGTCGGCCTTCAGCGGCAGATCGAGAGCCTGCTCAGCCTGAACGCCGCGGCCTTCGAGGCGCGCAAGCTGCGCCTGGAACGGGCCGATCTAGAACAGTTTCTAAGCAGCGTGGTGCAACGCCGGGATTTGCATGCCCAGTCGCGGCAGGTGCAGGTCATCATCGATGCACCGGCTCCGGGGGCGGCGCTGATCGATGCCGAAAAGCTCGCCGTGGTGCTCGACAACCTGTTATCCAACGCAATCGATTTCAGCCCGGAAGGCGGCGAGGTGCGCCTCCAGTTGTCGCGGCACGAGGGCGTGCTACGCATCGAATGTATCGACCAGGGGCCGGGCGTGGCGCCCGAGGACTGCCAGCGCATCTTCGATCCCTTCGTGCAGGGACAGCGGCAGGCACCGGCACATCGCCAGGGCAGCGGGGTCGGGCTGTCCATCGTGCGCGAGCTGGTCCGGGCCATGGGCGGGACGGTGGCCTTGCTGCCGCT
>DASUZG010000212.1:0-12978 GCA_036376995.1 Azonexus sp.
ATGGCCAGACCGATCGCCGACTCGGCGGCGGCAACCGTCAGGATGAAGAAGACGAAAATCTGTCCGGACAGATCCTGCAGGTAGTGCGAGAACGCGACGAAATTCATGTTGACCGCGAGCAGCATCAGTTCGATGGCCATCAGCAGCACGATCAGGTTCTTCCGGTTGAGGAAGATGCCGACCACGCTGATCGCGAACAGGATCGCGCCAAGGATCAGGAAATGCGAAAGGGTGAGAGTTTGCATGATCGTCCCCGGACTCAATCTTTCTCAACCGGCATCTGCAGCACGCGGACACGATCCTTCGCCTTGACGAAGACCTGCTGATTCGGGTTGGTGTATTTGGATTTCTTCGGTCCGCGGTAGGTCAGCACGATGGCGGCGATCATACCGACCAGCAGCACGATGGAGGCCAGTTCGAACGGATAGACGTAATCGGTGAACATCAGGCGGCCGATTTCCTTGGTGTTGGAAATCCCGGCCGGGACGACGGCCTCGGCCGCCGGCACCTGGAAGTACTTGCTGCCGAGCACCAGGCCCATTTCGAGCACCATCAGCAGACCGAGCACGGCGCCCAGCGGCAGGTAGTTCCAGAAGCCCTGGCGGATGCGGTCGAGGTTGATATCGAGCATCATCACCACGAACAGGAACAGCACCATGACCGCGCCGACATAGACGAGGATGATGGCGATGGCCAGGAATTCCGCCTGCAGCAACGCCCAGATGCCGCCGCAGGTGAAGAAGGCCAGGATCAGGTACAACGCGGCATGGACCGGATTGCGCGCGGTGATCACGCGCAGGCTGGCAACGACCAAAATCGCCGACAGGAAGAAGAAAACCAGGGTTTGAAAATCCATCGCTAGTACCTGTTATCGGTAAGGCGCGTCGAGCGCGCGATCTTCGGCGATCTGAGCTTCGTAACGGTCGCCGTTGGCCAGCAGCATCTGCTTGGTGTAATACAGATCGCCGCGCTTCTCGCCGTGGTATTCGTAAACCCGGGTTTCGACGATGGCGTCGACCGGGCAGGCTTCCTCGCAGAAGCCGCAGAAGATGCATTTGGTCAGATCGATGTCGTAGCGGGTGGTACGGCGCGAACCGTCGTCACGCGGCTCGGCCTCGATCGTGATCGCCAGCGCCGGACAGACCGCCTCGCACAGCTTGCAGGCGATGCAACGCTCCTCGCCGTTCTCGTAGCGGCGCAGGGCGTGCAGGCCGCGGAAGCGGAAGCTCTGCGGCGTCTTTTCCTCGGGATACTGGACGGTGATCTTGCGGGCGAAGAAATACTTGCCCGTCACCGACATCCCTTTCAACAACTCCTTGAGGAGGAGGCTGTTGAAGATTTCCTTCATCGAACCCATTACGCGCGCCTCACTTCCAGATATTCAGCGGCGACATCATCCAGACGCCGACAACGACGAGCCAGATCAGACAGATCGGCAGAAACACCTTCCAGCCCAGACGCATCAACTGGTCGTAGCGATAGCGCGGGAACGTGGCGCGGAACCAGAGATACAGGAACAGGATGCAGGACATCTTGGCGAACAGCCAGACGATGCCATCGGGCAGGAAGCCAACCGGAGACGCCCAGCCACCGAGGAACATGATCGAGGTCAGCGCGGCGACCAGAATCATGTTGGCGTATTCGGCCAGGAAGAACAGCGCGAAGGCCATGCCCGAGTATTCGACGTGGAAACCGGCGACGATTTCCGATTCGCCTTCGGCGACGTCGAACGGCGCGCGGTTCAGTTCGGCGGTACCGGCGATCAGGTAGACGATGAACATCGGGAACAGCGGCAGCCAGTTCCAGGACAGGAAGTTCAGGCCGTAGCCGGCGAACGTGCCGGCCATCTGGGCATTGACGATCTCGACCAGGTTCAGGCTGTTGGAGATCATCAGCACGCAGATCAGCGAGAAGCCCATGGCGATTTCATAGGACACCATCTGGGCCGCCGAGCGCATCGCACCGAGGAAGGCGTACTTGGAGTTCGACGCCCAACCGGACAGGATCACGCCATAGACGCCCATCGAGGTGATGGCCATGATGTACAGCAGGCTGGCATCGATGTTGGCCAGAACCAGCGAATCGGTGAAGGGGATCACGGCCCAGGCGGCCAGCGCCGGGGCGATGGCCAGCATCGGGGCGATGATGAAGATGCCCTTGTTGGCGCTACCCGGAACGATGATTTCCTTCAGCAGCAGCTTCAGGCCGTCGGCGATCGGCTGGATCAGGCCGAACGGACCGACCCGGTTGGGGCCGATGCGCACCTGCATGTAGCCGATGACCTTGCGTTCGGCCAGCGTCAGGTAGGCGACGCCGAGCATCAGCGGCGCAACGATCAGGACGATCTTGAGCAGGGTCCACACGGCCGGCCAGGCACCGCCGAATACACCCATCCCGAAATTCATCAGGGCATCCATTTATGCACGCTCCACGGAAATCAGGCCAAACATCTCGCCCAGGTTGGCAGTACTGACATGGGCGGCCGCCACGCGGACGCAACCGGCGGGAACGCCGTTGTCGGCCTTGACCGGCAGCGTGGCTTCGCCCTGCCCCTGGCGGACCCTGATCGTCGCACCGGCGACCAGACCAAGTTCACCCAGCGTCTGCTCATTGATCCGGGCAGCCGGCGCAATAGCATCCGCCGTCTGCTGCAGCGCCGGCGCACGGCGGGCCAGCGGATCGGCAAAGTTGATCGGCACGTCGGCAATCCGCTGCAGACCGGTCGCGGCCGTCGGCAGGGCGATCGCCACACCGGTCAGCGCGTTGTCCAGACCGCTGACAAATTCGTTGCCCTTGCCGAGCACTTCGTCACGCACGGCTTCGCTGGAGTCGTAGGCAAAGCCGTCCAGATTCAGGACGTTGCCCAGCACGCGCAGGAGCTTCCAGGCCGGGCGGGCATCGCCGCGAGCCTTGACGACGCCGTTGAAGCTCTGGATCCGGCCTTCGATATTGACGAAGGTACCGGCAGTTTCGGTGTAGGGCGCGATCGGCAGCATCACGTCGGCGTAGTCGAGCGCCGGCGCGTGCTTGAAGGCGGACATGTAGACCACTAGGCTCGCCTGCTTCAGCGCACCGAGCACCAGCTGCGGGTTGGCGCAGTCGAATTCCGGCTCGATGCCCATCAGCACGTAGGCCTTGCGCGGCTGCTCGAACATCTGGCGGGCATTGGCACCGGCCGGCAGCGCGCCGGCGACGTGGGCGCCGACGGTATTGGCACCTTCGCCGAGGAAGCCGAGCGTCGCCCCGGTCAGACGGGCGAGTTCCTGAGCCAGGGCCTGCAGTTGCGTCGCAGCGGCAGACTGGGTGGCGACGTTGCCGAGGAAAACGGCGCGCTTTTCGCCATCGACCAGGCTCTGGGCGATCGCCTGGGCCGGCGCATCGACCGTTACCGACTCCAGACCGGCCGGCACAGCGGCACCCTTCAGTTCGGCGGCAGCCTTGACGACCGCGGCGAGCGCAGCGGCCAGTTGCGACGGAGCCACGACCACCTGCTGGTGCAGATTGATCAGTTGATCGTCGCCGGCCACCGACAGCAGGCTGACCTTGGTGTATTTCTTGGCCGCCTGGCGCAGACGCTGGGCGATCAGCGGATGATCCTTGCGCAGGAAGGAACCGATCACCAGAGCGGCATCCAGATCCTTGATGTCGGATAGGCGCAGGCCCAGCCACGGGGTGCCGGCGCGCTTGCCATCGGCGGCGAAATCGCTCTGCCGCGGGCGGAAATCGATATTGCCGCTACCCAGGCCCTTCATGACCTTGCCGAGCAGGAACAGTTCCTCGACCGTCGAAGACTGAGCGGCCAGCGCGCCGACGGCATCACCGCCGTGCTCGCGGGCCACATCCTTGAGACCGTGGGCGACATAGTCGAGCGCCACGTTCCAGTCGACTTCACGCCACTGGCCGCCCTGCTTGACCATCGGCTTGGTCAGACGTTCTTCGGAATTCAGCGCCTGGTAGGAGAAACGCTCCTTGTCGGAGATCCAGCATTCATTGACCGCTTCGTTCTCGCGCGGCAGCACGCGCATCACGTTGTCGTGCTTGACCTGGACCACCAGGTTGGCGCCAACCGAATCGTGCGGACTGACCGACTTGCGCCGTTGCAGTTCCCACGAACGGGCGGTGTAGCGGAACGGCTTGGAAGTCAACGCACCGACCGGGCACAGGTCGATCATGTTGCCCGACAGTTCGGAATCGACGGTGCGACCGAGGAAGGTGGTGATCTCGGAATGCATGTTGCGGTTGGCCATGCCGAGTTCCATGATGCCGGCGACTTCCTGGCCGAAGCGGACGCAACGCGTGCAGTGAATGCAGCGGCTCATTTCCTCCATGGAAATCAGCGGACCGACATTCTTGTGGAACACCACATGCTTTTCTTCGGTATAGCGGCTCTTCATCGGGCCGTAACCGACCGACATGTCCTGCAGCTGGCATTCGCCGCCCTGATCGCAGATCGGGCAATCGAGCGGGTGGTTGATCAGCAGGAACTCCATCACCCCCTTCTGCGCCTTGACGGCCAGTTCGGAGTGGGTGAATACCTTCATGCCGTTGGTCACCGGAGTCGCACAGGCCGGCAAAGGCTTCGGCGCCTTTTCCACCTGCACCAGACACATCCGGCAGTTGGCGGCGATCGACAATTTCTTGTGATAGCAGAAATGCGGGATATAGACCCCCACCTGCTGCGCGGCATCCATCACCGTGCTGCCGTCGGGCACTTGCGCTTTCTTGCCGTCGATTTCGATTTCTAGCATGTCGCTACCTTGTAGCCAGTTCTTTCGTTACTAACCCGCAGCCAATCAGGCCGGAATCTTGTGGAAGCCGCTGCCGGCCCACTGGACATCCTTGGGCACCAGACAGCTCTTGTGTTCGATGTGGTACTCGAATTCGCTGCGGAAATGCTTGATGAAGCTCTGCACCGGGAAGGCGGCGGCGTCACCGAGCGCGCAGATGGTGCGGCCGGCGATATTGCCGAGCACGCTGTTCAGCAGATCCAGGTCTTCCGGCTTGCCCTGCCCGTTCTCGATGCGATGCACTACCTTGTACATCCAGGCCGTGCCTTCGCGGCAAGGCGTACATTGGCCGCAGGACTCTTCGTAATAGAAGAAGGACAGACGCTCCAGCGCCTTGACCATGCAGACGGTCTCGTCCATGACGATGACCGCGCCCGAACCCAGCATCGAACCACCCTTGCTGATCGAGTCGTAATCCATGGTGCAATCCATGATCACCTCGCCCGGCATCACCGGTGCCGAGGAACCGCCCGGGATGACCGCCTTCAGCTTGCGCCCGCCGCGTATGCCGCCGCACATCTCGAGCAGCGTGGCAAACGGGGTGCCGAGCGGAATTTCATAGTTGCCCGGGCGATTGACGTGGCCGGACACCGAGAACAGCTTGGTGCCGCCGTTGTTCGGCTTGCCCAGGTTGAGGAATTCCTCGCCGCCCATCTTCAGGATAAAGGGAATGGAGGCAAAGGTTTCCGTGTTGTTGATCGTGGTCGGCTTGCCGTACAGGCCGAAGGAGGCCGGGAACGGCGGCTTGAAACGCGGCTGGCCCTTCTTGCCTTCGATCGACCCGAGCAGCGCGGTTTCCTCGCCGCAGATGTAGGCGCCGTAACCGTGGTGGGCGAACAGCTCGAAGTTGAAACCGGAACCGAGAATGTTCTGGCCGATGAAGCCGGCCGCGCGGGCTTCATCGAGCGCTTCCTCGAAGCGCTTGTATTCCAGCCAGACTTCGCCATGCACGTAGTTGTAACCGCGGTTGGCGCCCATCGCGTAGGCGGCGATGGCCATGCCTTCGATGACCGCATGCGGGTTGTAGCGCATGATGTCGCGGTCCTTGAAGGTACCAGGCTCGCCTTCATCGGTATTGCAGACTACGTACTTGTCGCCCGGGAAGGAACGCGGCATGAACGACCACTTCAGGCCGGTCGGGAAGCCGGCACCGCCGCGACCGCGCAGCACGGACTTCTTGACTTCGCTGATGACATCTTCCTGGGTCATCTTGCTTTCCAGGATGCGCTTCAGCTGGGCGTAACCGCCACGAGCGACGTAATCCTGCAGGTGCCAGGTGTTGTCACCGTCGAGGCCTTCCATCAGGACGCCGTTGATCGAACCGAGCATCGCCATTATTTGCACTCCTCAAGCAGCTTGTCGATCTGCTCCGGGTGCATGTGGCTGCACATCGAGCGGTTGTTCACGATGAACACCGGCGCATCGCCGCAGGCGCCCATGCACTCGCCTTCCTTCAGCGTGAACTTGCCGTCGGGCGTCGTCTCGCCATAGCCGATGCCCAGCTTGTGCTGGAGATACTCGCCGGCGTGGTAGCCACCGGACAGCGCGCACGGCAGGTTGGTACAGACCGTGATCTTGTACTTGCCGACCGGCTTGATGTCGTACATGTTGTAAAAGGAAGCCACCTCGTAGGCCGCAATCGGCGGCATTCCGAGATAGTGGGCCACGGCTTCGACCGCCTCGGCGGGCAACCAGCCCTTTTCTTCCTGGGCATGCGCAAGACAGGCCATCACGGCGGACTGTTTCTGATCGGCGGGGTACTTGGCGACCTCGCGGGCAAACTTCTGGAGGGTTTCAGCGGAAAACATCAGCGGTCAATCTCGCCAAAAACGATATCTTGGGAGCCGATAATCGTAACGACGTCGGCAATCATGTGGCCGCGGGACATTTCGTCCATACCGGCCAGGTGCACATAGCCCGGGGCGCGAATCTTCATGCGGTACGGCTTGTTAGCGCCATCGGAGATGAAATAGATGCCGAACTCGCCCTTCGGATGCTCCACCGCGGAATAGGCTTCGCCCGGCGGAACATGGATGCCTTCGGTGAAGAGCTTGAAATGGTGGATCAGCTCTTCCATGTTCGACTTCATGTTTTCCCGCGGCGGCGGGGCCACCTTGTGGTTGTCGGTGATGACCGGACCGGGATTCTTGCGCAGCCAGTCGATGCACTGCTTGATGATGCGGTTCGACTGCAGCATCTCTTCCATGCGCACCAGGTAACGGTCATAGCTGTCGCCATTGACGCCGACCGGCACATCGAAATCGATCTTGTCGTAGGCGGCGTACGGCTGCTTCTTGCGCAGGTCCCAGGCGATGCCCGAGCCGCGCAGCATGGCGCCGGTGAAGCCCATCTGCCGGGCGCGCTCCGGCGACACGACGCCGACGTTGACCAGACGCTGCTTCCAGATCCGGTTGTCGGTCAGCAAGGTGTGGTATTCGGCGTGGTAGGTCGGGAAGCGATTGGTGAAATCTTCCAGGAAGTCGAGCACGGTACCGCTGCGATTCTCGTTCTTCTCGGCCGCCTTCTTGGCGTTGGTCCAGGTCGATTCACGGTATTGCGGCATGCGGTCCGGCAGGTCGCGATAGACACCGCCCGGACGGTAGTAGGCAGCGTGCATCCGGGCGCCGGAGACCGCCTCGTAGACGTCCATCAGGTCTTCGCGTTCGCGGAAGGTATAGAGCGCCATGGTCATCGCTCCGACGTCGAGCGCATGACAGCCGATCCACAACAGATGGTTGAGGATCCGGGTGACTTCGTCGAACATGACGCGAATGTACTTGCCGCGCTCCGGCACCTCGATGCCCAGCAGCTTTTCGGTCGCCAGGCAGTAGGCGTGCTCGTTGCACATCATCGACACGTAGTCGAGACGGTCCATGTACGGCACCGACTGGACCCAGGTCCGGGTCTCGGCGAGCTTTTCGGTCGCCCGGTGCAGCAGGCCGATATGCGGATCGGCGCGCTGGACGACTTCGCCGTCCAGCTCCAGCACCAGACGCAGCACGCCGTGCGCGGCCGGGTGCTGCGGGCCGAAGTTCAGGGTGAAATTGCGGATATCAGCCATGTGCCGGATCCCCGTAGGTGTCTTCGCGCACAATGCGCGGGGTGTTTTCGCGAGGCTCGATGGTCACCGGCTGGTAGATCACGCGTCCTTGATCGGGGTCATAACGCATCTCGACATGCCCGGAAATCGGGAAATCCTTGCGGAACGGATGACCAATGAAACCGTAGTCGGTCAGGATGCGGCGCAGATCGTCATGACCAACGAAGGCGATGCCGTAAAGGTCGAAGGCTTCACGCTCGAACCAGTTGACGCTCGTCCACACGCCTGTCACGGAATCGACGGCCGGGAATTCGTCGTCTTCGGCAAAGACGCGTACGCGCAGGCGCCAGTTGTTGGCGATGGACAGCAGATGCGAGACGGCCGCAAAGCGCTTGCCTTGCCAGGCACCATCGCCATAGGTGGAATAATCAACGCCACACAGGTCGATCAGTTCCTCGAAGCCCAGATCCGGCGTATCCCGGAGTGCAGTCATCACCGCCAGATAGTCGGCAGCGGCAACTTCAATGGTGATTTCACCCAGGGCAAGCTTGAGCGACTTCAGCTTGTCGCCAAAATGCTTCTGCAAATTTTGGCTAAGCGTTTCCAGCTTGGCAGACATATCGAATCAGCCTCGGCAATTAACGAGCAATGGTATTGGTGCGACGAATCTTGTTCTGTAGTTGGATGATGCCGTAGATGAGGGCCTCGGCCGTCGGCGGACAGCCCGGAACATAGATATCGACGGGAACGATGCGATCGCAGCCGCGCACCACGGAATAGGAATAGTGGTAGTAACCGCCGCCATTGGCACAGGAGCCCATGGAGATGACCCAGCGCGGCTCGGCCATCTGGTCGTAGACCTTGCGCAGGGCCGGCGCCATCTTGTTGGTCAGCGTACCAGCGACGATCATCACGTCGGACTGGCGCGGACTGCCGCGAAACACCACGCCAAAGCGGTCCAGGTCGTAGCGCGAGACGCCGGCATGAATCATTTCCACCGCGCAGCAGGCCAGACCGAAGGTCATCGGCCACATCGAGCCGGTGCGCATGTAATTGATCAGCTTGTCAGCCGTGGTGGTGACAAACCCCTCCTGCAGAATACCTTCGATAGCCATGGCCTATTCCCACTCAAGCGCACCCTTGGCCCAGGCATAGACATAGCCGATGACCAGGATGGCAACGAAAACGAGCATTTCGACAAAACCGAACAGCTTGATCGACTCGCTCGCCACGATGTCCTTGAAAATCGTCGCCCACGGAAAGAGGAAGGCAATTTCCAGATCGAAAAGAATGAAGAGGATGGCTATCAGGTAGTAGCGCACATCGAACTTCATGCGCGCATCCTCAAACGCCTCGAAGCCGCACTCGTAGGGAGAGAGCTTCTCTGGATCGGGCCTGTTGGGAGCCAGCAGGAAACCCATTGCAACCGGCAGAACGCCAACCGCAACCCCCACCAGGACGAACATCAGGATCGGAAAGTAGTTTTCCATCATCCGCCGCCAATATCCAAATTCTTATTGAGAAGCAGCAGATCCGCAGACCACTGCCCTGTTTATTGGTGCCGACGGCGAGACTCGAACTCGCACAGCTTGCGCCACTACCCCCTCAAGATAGCGTGTCTACCAATTTCACCACGTCGGCACTACTTTTTTGCCCCACCCGGCGAGGGATCACTGCCGGGCAAGCCACCTTGCCTTACTTCGGAATATCCTTTGCCTTGGAACCCGCATCAGCAGGCACCTTCGGCGCTTCGGCGCCGGCTTCGGCAGGCGTCGAAACAGACTGCGATTGTACCGTTTCCTGCATCACACTGCCAGTCGTTTTTACCTTATTCGACGCACTGTAGGCGAGCGTCAGGCTGGTGACGAAAAACACCGCCGCCAGAATGCCGGTCGTCCGACTCAGGAAATTGGCCGAACCGGTGGCACCGAACAGACTGCCGGAAGCGCCGCTACCGAAAGCCGCCCCCATATCCGCCCCCTTGCCGTGCTGCATCAGCACCAGGCCGATAATCGCCAGAGCCACCAGGATATGCACCGTCAGGACCAGAGAAAAAAACCAATTCATCGCTTCCGCCTATCCATTTGCCGCCTGGCAAATCGCCAGAAAATCATCCGCCACCAGCGCCGCCCCACCGATCAAACCACCATCGATATCGGCCTGCGCAAACAATTCCTCCGCATTCCCGGGCTTCACACTCCCCCCGTACAGAATGCACACCTCATTCGCCACTTCGGCATCCAGTCCGGCCAGTTGCGCCCGGATGGCTGCATGCACCGCCTGCGCCTGGGCCGGCGACGCCGTCACTCCGGTGCCGATTGCCCAGACCGGCTCGTAGGCCAGCACCGCCGAGCGCATCGCCTGGATGCCCACCCGGTCGATCACCGCAGCCAGCTGCCGGGCAACCACCGCCACCGTGCTTCCCGCCTCGCGCTCGGCCAGCGTTTCGCCGACACAGAGCACCGGCCGCAGACCGGCAGTTTGCGCCGCGGCAAACTTCGCCGCCACCGCCACATCTGTCTCGCCGAACAGGCTGCGCCGTTCCGAATGCCCGACCAGGACACAGGAGCAACCGAACTCGCCGAGCATCGCCGCCGACACTTCGCCGGTATAGGCCCCCTCGCCGAACTCGCTGACCGTCTGCGCCCCCCAAGCAACCTTCGAGCCGTCCAACAGCAACTGCAACTGGCCCAGATAGGGAAACGGCGCACAGACAGCCACTTCGCAAGCCAGCCCTTCAGCCGCAGCCCGAATCCGTTCCAGGAGCAACGCGTTCCGCTGGAGCGTGCCGTGCATTTTCCAGTTTCCGGCGACGAGCTTCTTACGCATGGGAACAGCCATTCGGTTGGCAAAAAACCTGAAGATTATAGCGACGGTGCACGGCCACGGTCAAGGTTGCGCCGGGCGAAGCGGGACTAACCCGCCGCTTCGCGCACCACCGCCGCCAACTGTTCGGCCATGGCGGCGACTTCGGTGGCATCCTCGCCCTCGACCATCACGCGCAGCAACGGCTCGGTGCCGGATGCCCGCAGCAACACCCGGCCACGGCCGTTCATCCGACCTTCCACCGCAGCCAGGCCGGCAACGATGCGCGCATCGCTCTTCCAGGCAAATCCCTTGCTCATCGGCACATTGATCAGCTTTTGCGGATACAGGATCAGGCCGCCAAGCAGCGCCTGGAGATCGCCGCCTGCTTCACGCAGCGCCGCCAGCACCTGCAGCGCTGCCACGGTACCGTCCCCGGTGGTGTGCCGGTCAAGCGCCAGGATGTGGCCGGAGTTTTCCCCGCCGTACAGCCAGCCGCGCTCATTGAGCATTTCGACCACATAGCGGTCGCCGACCGCGGCCCGGCCAAAGGCCACACCCATTTTCGCCAGCGCATGTTCGAGCGCCAGGTTGCTCATCAGTGTGCCGGCCACGCCCTTGACCGGCGCCGTGCGGGCCCGGCTGCGCACGATCGCGTAGAGCAGCTGGTCGCCGTCGTAGAGATTGCCACGGGCATCGACCATTTGGATCCGGTCGGCATCGCCGTCGAGGGCTACACCGAGATCGGCGCCGTTGGCCACAACGGCCTGCGCCAGGGCGCGCGGTGCGGTCGCCCCGACCCCGTCGTTGATGTTCAGGCCGTTGGGCTGCACGCCGATGCTGACGACCTCGGCCCCGAGCTCGTGAAAGACGCTGGGCGCCGTGTGATAGGCCGCGCCGTGTGCGCAATCGACGACGATTTTCAGCCCCCGCAGATCGAGATCATTGGGAAAGGTGCCCTTGCAGAATTCGATGTAACGGCCGCGCGCATCCTCGATGCGGCGCACGCGCCCGAGGTCGGCGGCCGAGACGCAGGCGATCGGCTGATCGATCCCGGCCTCGATCGCCCGCTCGACGTCGTCAGGCAGCTTGGCGCCCTGGGCCGAGAAGAACTTGATCCCGTTGTCGTAGTACGGGTTGTGCGAGGCCGAAATGACGATACCGGCCTGCAGGCGCAACGCCCGGGTCAGGTAGGCGACGGCCGGCGTCGGCAGCGGCCCGACCAGGCAGACATCGACGCCGGCAGCGGAGAAGCCCGCCTCCAGGGCCGATTCGAGCATGTAGCCGGACAGTCGGGTATCCTTGCCAATCAGCACTTGCGGCCGTTCGCCGGCCGGCATCGGGCATTCGCCGAGCAGGACGCGGCCGGCCGCGTAGCCGAGACGCATGACGAAATCCGGAGTAATCGGCGCTTCGCCCACCCGTCCGCGCACCCCGTCGGTGCCGAAATACTTTCTGCTCATCGTGACTCTCCCTGTTCGATCGCCGCCCAGACGGACAGGCCGTCCCGGGTCGCGGCGACATCGTGCACCCGCAAAATATGCGCTCCCCTGGCCGCCGCCAGCACGGCCGCCACCACGCTGGCCGGCAGACGTTCGCCGACCGGCCGGCCGGTGATCGCGCCCAGCATCGACTTGCGCGATACGCCGACCAGCAGCGGCAAGTCATCGATGAGCGTTTCGTTCATCGCGCGAAAGAGGGTCAGATTATGTTCCAGCGACTTGCCGAAGCCAAAACCGGGATCGAGCACCAGCCGCTCATCGGCGATCCCGGCCAGGCGGCAGCGCCGTACCGCTGCGTCGAGAAACCCCCGCACCTCACCGACCACATCCCGATAGTGCGGCGCTTGCTGCATGGTTCCCGGCTCGCCCTGCATGTGCATCACGCAGACGGCACAGTCGCTGCCCGCCACTGCTGCCAGCGCCGCCGGCTGGCTCATGCCGGTAATGTCGTTGATCATCGCCGCCCCGGCCGCGATGGCTGCCCGCATCACGGCCGGCTTGTAGGTATCGACCGAAATCGGCAAGCCCCAGGTGGTGATTTCCTGCAGCACCGGCAGCAAGCGCCGCAACTCCTCGGCTTCCGGCGTCGGGATGGCGCCCGGCCGCGACGACTCGGCACCGAGGTCGAGCAGGTCGGCGCCGGCATCGCGTTGCATCCGGGCATGGGCGATGGCCCGCTCGACGTCACCGACCAGGCCGTCGCCGGAAAAGGAATCCGGCGTCAGATTAACGATGCCCATCAGCAGCGGGCGCTGCAGCGCCAAGCGATAGCGGCCGCAATGAAGAATACGCATGGAAAAATGAAAAGGCCGGGGTATCCCCGGCCTGTCAGGTCATGGTTGGA
>DASUZG010000213.1:0-5134 GCA_036376995.1 Azonexus sp.
GGCCGTTTCGCCCCAGCACTCGATCGACCAGGCGCCGTCGCGGCAGGCGATCCAGTTCAGGCCGGCGTTCGGGATCAGGAAGTCGCGCGGCATTTCCAGGCCGTTGCCGCGCACGAAGCGATTGACGATATCGAGCACGCCGCCGTGGACGACCACCACCACGGCGCCCCCGGCATGGCGGCCGGCGATCCGCTGCAGCGCGGTGGTGACGCGGGCGAACATGGCGGTGAGGCTCTCGCCGTTCTCGAAGGCGTAGTCGGGGTTGCGCCCCTCGAAGGCGGCGTAGCCGGCCGGATGGTCGCGCTTCGCCTCGTCGTAGGTGAGGCCTTCGAAGATGCCGTAGCAGCGCTCGCGCAAGGCCGGATCGGCCAGCGGCTGCAGCCCGAGGGCGCGGCCGATGGCCTGCGCCGTCAGCCAGGCGCGCTGCAGGTCGCTGCTATAGACGGCGTCGATGCCGCCGGCTGCGGCCAGCCAGCGGCCGGCGGCATCGGCCTGGCGGTGGCCGGCGGCATTGAGGCCGATGTCGATCTGCCCCTGGATGCGGCGCGCCGCATTCCACTCGGTTTCGCCGTGGCGCACGAGGCACAGGCGAGTGGCCGGACTTGTAGGGATTTCCACCATGTTCGCGCTATCACCTTCGCAGTAAATTGGCCCGTGGGATTATTACCAAACTCCGGCCACATCAAGAAGCCGGGCATTCTATCAACCGAGGAGGACTTTCCGTGACCCTTCTGCTCAAGCTCTCGCAGCTGATCGACTGGCTCAACGAGCGGGTCGGCAAAGCCGCGTTCTGGCTGGTGCTGCTGATGACCGTCATCAGTTCCGGCAATGCCGTCGTGCGCTTCATTTTCAACTACAGTTCGAACGGCCTGCTGGAAATCCAGTGGTATCTTTTCGCCGCCGTGTTCCTGCTGTGCGCCCCGTACACGCTGCAGAAAAACGAACATGTGCGCATCGACGTGCTGTCGGGCAAGCTGTCGCCGCGCGGCCTGGCCGTCATCGACATCATCGGCAGCCTGTTCTTCCTGCTGCCCATGGTCGTGCTGGTGCTGTGGCTGTCCGTCCCGCTGGTCGCCGAGTCCTTCCGCATCCAGGAAATGTCGGCCAATGCCGGCGGCCTGATCCGCTGGCCGGTCAAGATCCTGCTGCCGATCGGCTTCACGCTGCTGGCGCTGCAGGGCATCTCCGAGCTGATCAAGCGTTTTGCCTTCCTGCAGGGCCTGATCTCCGACCCGAACGAGAAGAAGAAGGGGCCGTCCGCCGAAGAAGAACTGGCTGCCGCCATCGCCGCTGAAAAAGCCAAGGAGGGCAAATAATGGAATGGGTCATCGCCAACATGGCGCCGCTGATGTTCGGCGCCCTCGTCCTCTTCCTGCTGTTCGGCTATCCGGTCGCCTTCGCGCTGGCCGCCAACGGTATCGTCTTCGGCCTGATCGGCATCGAACTCGGGCTACTCACGCCGGCGCTGTTCCAGGCCCTGCCCGAGCGCATCTTTGGCATCATGGCCAACGACACGCTGCTGGCCATCCCGTTCTTCACCTTCATGGGGCTGATTCTTGAACGCTCCGGCATGGCCGAGGACCTGCTCGACACCATCGGCCAGCTGTTCGGCCCGATGCGCGGCGGCCTCGCCTACGCGGTCATCTTCGTCGGCGCCCTGCTCGCCGCGACGACCGGCGTGGTGGCAGCCTCGGTGATCTCGATGGGTCTGATCTCGCTGCCGATCATGCTGCGCTACGGCTACGACAAGCGGCTCGCCTCCGGCGTCATCGCCGCCTCCGGCACACTGGCCCAGATCATTCCGCCGTCGCTGGTGCTGATCATCATGGCCGACCAGCTCGGCCGCTCGGTCGGCGACATGTACGAAGGCGCAATGGTTCCGGGCCTGGTGCTGACCAGCCTCTACGTCGGCTACGTCGCCATCCTCAGCATCCTCAAGCCGAACGCCTGCCCGGCGCTGCCGCCCGAAGCACGCACCCTGCGCGGCTTCAAGCTGATGCTGCGCGTGCTGACCACGCTGGTGCCGCCGCTGGTGCTGATCTTCCTGGTGCTGGGCACGATCTTCCTCGGCATCGCGACGCCGACCGAAGGCGGCGCCATGGGTGCAGCCGGCGCCATGATCCTGGCCATCGCCCGCCGCCGGATCACCATGAAGCTGCTCAAGCAGGCCATGGAAACGACCGGCAAGCTGTCCTCGTTCGTGGTCTTCATCCTGGTCGGCTCGACGGTGTTCGGCCTGGTCTTCCGCGCGGTCAACGGCGACCTGTGGGTCGAGCACCTGCTGCTGTCGCTGCCGGGCGGCGAGCTGGGCTTCCTGATCGTGGTCAACATCCTGGTCTTCGTGCTGGCCTTCTTCCTCGACTTCTTCGAACTGTCCTTCATCATCGTGCCGCTGCTGGCGCCGGTGGCGGACAAGCTCGGCATCGACCTGGTCTGGTTCGGCGTGCTGCTGGCGGTCAACATGCAGACTTCCTTCATGCACCCGCCGTTCGGCTTCGCGCTGTTCTACCTGCGCTCGGTCGCACCGGCCTCGATCAAGACGACGGATATCTACTGGGGCGCCATTCCCTTCGTCTGCATCCAGATCATCATGGTGGCGATCATCATCATCTTCCCGAACATCGTCAGCTACGGCGACGACGAGCAACGGGCGCGGGCGCAGATGGAGCGCGACGGTACGGCTCCAACCGTCGATCTCGACTCGCTGATGAAGCAGGACGATGCACCGAGCGATGCCGACAGCAAGCAGTCGGAAGAAGACGCCGCGGCCAATCTGCTGAAGAACCTGGGCGGCGACAACAAGTAGCCAACCGGTTCGCAGACAGACAAAAAGGCGGGGTTTCGACCCCGCCTTTTTCATTGATAGGCGCCGCCAATAACCGCCATCGGGACAAACCATTGGCATCGCACCGGGGATCGCGGCAAAATGCCTGCATCGCAGCACTGGCTTGCCTTTGGGCAATTCACCCTAATCAGACCAAGAAAGGGAGTTCTTCATGACCATGGATATCGGCATCAGCAAGAAGGATCGGGAAAAGATCGCGGACGGCCTGTCTCACCTGCTGGCGGATTCGTTCACCCTCTACCTGAAAACCCACAATTTCCACTGGAATGTCACCGGCCCGATGTTCAATACGCTGCACGTGATGTTCATGGAGCAATACACCGAGCTGTGGAATGCGCTCGACCTGATCGCCGAGCGCATCCGCGCCCTGGGCGTCCCGGCGCCGGCGACCTACCGCGAGTTCGCCAAGCTCACCGTGATCAAGGAAAGCGAAGGCCCGGTCAACGCCACCGACATGCTCAAGCAGCTGCTGGCCGGCCAGGAAGCCGTGGTCAAGACGGCCCGCGGCATCTTCCCGGTGGTGGACAAGGCCGGCGACGAACCGACGGCCGACCTGCTGACGCAGCGCATGCAGATTCACGAAAAGAACGCCTGGATGCTGCGCAGCATGCTCGACGCCTGATCGGGCAAATTCAGGACAATAAAAAACCCGCGGTTTCCGCGGGTTTTTTATTGGGCGGCTGGCGCCTTACTTGTGCGACTGCAGGAAGTTGTCCATGCGGGCCTCGGCCACGCTGAACCAGGCGTTCTGCGTCTTCCGGTACTTGTCCCACTCGGTGTAGATCTTCTTGAATGCCGGATTCTTGTTCGACTCGTCGGCGTACAGATCCTGGGCGGCCTTGTAGGCGGCTTCGAGCACGTCCTTCGGGTAGGCCTGCAGCTTGACGCCGCTCTGCAGCAGCTTCGACAGCGCCGCCGGATTCTTGTGGTCGTATTCGGCCATCATCGTCACGTTGGCTTCGTACGCGGCGGCCTGGAAGGCTTCCTGGTATTCCTTCGGCAGCTTGTCCCATTCCTTCTTGTTCACGAAGAAGTGGATGACCGGGCCCGGTTCCCACCAACCCGGGTAGTAGTAGTTCTTGGCGACCTTGAAGAAGCCGAGCTTCTCGTCGTCGTACGGGCCGACCCATTCGGCGGCGTCGATGGTGCCCTTTTCCAGCGCCGGGTAGATGTCGCCGCCGGCGATCTGCTGCGGTACGGCGCCCAGCGCCGCGAAGACGTTGCCGCCGAGGCCGGCGATACGCATCTTCAGGCCCTTGACGTCCTCGAGGTTCTTGATTTCCTTGCGGAACCAGCCGCCCATCTGGGTGCCGGTGTTACCGCCGGCAAACGACACGACATTGTAGTTGGCGTAGAACTCGTCGAGCAGCTTCTGGCCGCCGCCGTAGTAGATCCAGGCATTCATCTGGCGGGCGTTCATGCCGAAGGGCACGGCAGTGCCGAAGCCGAAGGTCTTGTCCTTGCCGACGTAGTAGTAGGAGCAGGTATGGCAGACCTCGACCGTGCCCTGTTGCACGGCGTCCAGCGCCTGCAGGCCGGGGACGATTTCGCCACCGGGGAAGACACGGATGTCGAACTTGCCGCCGGTCATGGCGCGCAGGCGGTTGGCCAGCACGTCGGCACCGCCGTAAATGGTGTCAAGGCTCTTCGGGAAGCTAGAGGTCAGGCGCCACTTGATGGTCGGCAGGGCCTGGGCGATCGCCGGAGCGGCGACGGTGGCGGCAGCGCCGGCGACCGCGCCGACGGATGCTTTCTTAAGAAAATCACGACGTTGCATATTGTCTCCTCCAATGTCATCGGGAACGTCAAGCCTTATGGCTGACCCATTGTTTACCAACAATGTGATTTTTGCGAGTCATGGAAAACCCTAACGCCTTGCTGGCGCAAGGTTTGGAGCGGGCCGGCTTATTCGCCGGCGACGGTCATCCGGTCGATCAGGATCGAGCCGGTCTGCTTGCTGCCGCGCACCTGCACGTCATTGCCGACGGCGAGGATGCCGGCGAACATCGCCTTGAGATTGCCGGCGATGGTGATTTCCTCGACCGGATGGGCAATCTTGCCGTTTTCCACCCAGTAGCCGGCGGCCCCGCGCGAGTAGTCGCCGGTCACGTAGTTGATGCCGTGGCCGAGCAGTTCGGTGACCAGCAAGCCGCGGCCCATCTGTGCCAGCAGGCCGGCGCGGTCGAGCGCGCCCGGCTCGATGATCAGATTGTGGCTGCCGCCGGCGTTGCCGGTGGTCTGCATGCCCAGCTTGCGGGCTGTGTAGGCGCTGAGGAAATAGCCCTGCAG
>DASUZG010000214.1:0-3750 GCA_036376995.1 Azonexus sp.
CGGGCGGCGCATGTCTGAAGCATATTGCGTTGGGCCGCCATTCGTTGCCGAGCAGGACCAGCAACGTCTTGTAGAGAATGCCAACCGCCATCTCGGTGGCCTGGCGCATCGGCTCGGGGTGATCCGGCATCAATTCCTCGCGGATGATCAGGACGCCGTCTTGTTCCTCGAAGTGGAACATCACCGCTTCGGCCTGCAGGTGGGCGTGTTGGCGCAGCGCTTCGAGCGCCTTGCGCATGGTCGGCTGGCTGCGCAGCACGATGGCCAGCGGACCCAGGTTGGAAGGTTTGCGACCTTCCGCCAGGCGCAGGCCGAAGTTCTCGACGCCGGCCGCGTGCGCCGAGTTTTCGAGCAGCTGGATGAGGCCCGAGGCCGGAATCATGGTGTCCGGATTGTGCAGGCAGGACGGGCTGATATTGACCCGGCGCAGCTGGTCCAGCGGGGAGATGTGCAGCGACTGCGCGAGCTCGACGTAGTTGGTCAGACAGGCGCTGCGGTGGAGTTTCTTGGTAGCCATTGGGGTCTCGACGGTGGCGGCTGTCGTGGTTGAAGCCTTAATTCAGCCTAGCACGAAAGGTCAAGTTGATGTCCTAAAAAGTCAAGCTCATCCCCACTCGTGGAGTGCCTAATTTGCCGGCGGGAGACAAGGCAAAAGCAAGGCACACGCAAGGCACAAGCAGGACACGAATTTCCACTTGGAGGGGCTTTTCAATGAGCGAGAACAGTAGCTTCAGAATCAGCGACATCATTTCGCCGGAGAAACTTTCGGCGATGCAAGCGGTGACCACGGTCGGGATCGACATCGGCTCCCGCCAATCCAAAGCCGTCATGGTCAGCGGCGACTACATCCATACCGCGATCACGGCCAGCGGCGTCGATCCGGCGCATACGGCCGCGCGGCTGGTCGACAAGCTCTTGAAGGCGGCGCAGCTCGAGCGCAACGCCATCAAGCAGATCTGCGGCACCGGCTACGGCCGGATCGCGCTGCAGTTCGGCGACATCCCCGCCGAAGTGATCACCGAGATCACCTGTCACGCGATGGGGGCCCATTTCCTCAACGCCTCGACCCGCACCATCATCGATATCGGCGGCCAGGACTGCAAGGCGATCAAGCTCGATACGCGCACCGGCCGCGTCACCGAGTTCGCGATGAACGACAAGTGCGCCGCCGGTTCTGGCCGCTTCCTCGAGAAGACCGCCGAGATGCTGGGCTACTCGCTCGAAGAGCTGGGCAGCCGCGCGATGGCATCGACCAAGGAGCTGCAGATGAGCAGCCAGTGCGTGGTCTTCGCCGAATCCGAAATCGTCTCGCTGAAGGCCAAGAACGAAAAGGGCGAGGACATCGCGAACGGCGTCCATTTCGCGATTGCCCGCCGGGTCTGCAACCTGGTCAACCGGATCGGGCTCGATCCCGAACTGGCGTTCTCGGGCGGGGTTTCCAACAACGTCGGCGTCAAGCACGCGCTGGAAAGCCTGCTCGGACGCGAGTTCGTCAAGCCGCGGCTAAACGCCGTGTTCGCCGGGTGTCTGGGGGCGGCCATGATTGCCCAGCAAAAGTTTTGCGGCACGGCCGACTTCGACACAACCCCGGAGCAGATGGAGGTGGAGGCATGAACATGCGACACGAAAACATTACGGCGGAGCGCAGCCTGCCATTTACCGACGTCATCGACCCGAAGCTGGTTCACGAGCTGACCGGGGTCACCTCGATGGGCATCGATATCGGTTCCCGCAACTCGAAAGCCGTGCTGCTGCACGAAGGGCGGCTCTATACCGCGCTGCTGCCGACCGGCCTCAACATGCAGGAAACGGCCAAGGAACTGCTCGAAGAGCTGTTCGAAAACGCCAACATCACGATGGAAGACATCGATTTCATCGTCGGTACCGGCTACGGCCGCATCGCGCTGAAGTTCGACACGGTGCCCAGCGAGATCCTCACCGAGATCTCCTGCCACGCCATGGGCGCCCACTACCTGAACGCCGGCACCCGCACCATCATCGACATCGGCGGCCAGGACGCGAAGGCCATCCAGGTCGATCCGGAAACCGGCAAGGTGGTCAAGTTCCGCATGAACGACAAGTGTGCGGCCGGCACCGGGCGCTTCCTCGAAAAAGCCGCCACGCTGCTCGACCTCAGCATGTTCGACGTCGGCCCCGAGTCGCTGAAACACACCAAGGACCTCGACGTCAGCGCCCAGTGCGTGGTCTTTGCCGAGTCCGAAGTGATTTCGCACCGCGCCAAGGGCGAGACCTCGGCCGACATTTCGGCCGGCGTGCATATGGCCTCGGCCAAACGCGTGGTCGGCCTGCTGCGCGCGATTCCGATCGAGTCCGACGTGGTGTTCACCGGCGGCGTGTCCAACAACGTCGGCATGAAATACGCGCTGGAGCGCCTGCTCGGCCAGAAGATCGTCCAGCCCAAGCTCGACATGGTCTTCGCTGGCTGCCTGGGTGCCGCGGTCTATGCCCAACGCATGGCGGTCGAAGCGCGCCGGGCGAAGTTGAGCCTGGTGTCGGAAAAGTTCGACGTCAGCGACCTGACCCGCCGCATCGAGGACGCCGAGCTGTCGCTGATCGAGCGCAAGGACGTCAAGAAGGTCGGCTACCTCTGCACCTACACGCCGCCCGAACTGCTGACCGCGGCCGGCGTCGCCTACGGACGCATCGACAAGTGCGGCGCGCCCTCCGTGGTGGCCGAAGGCGAGGTGATCGTCAAGAGCGTGTTCTGCGACATGGCGAAGAGCGTGATCGGCCACTTCCGCACCAAGGATCCGTTCCACGATGCGCTCGACCAGGTCGTCACCTTCTACACCTGCGACACCATGCGCGCCACCTCCAACGCGATCAACCACTATTTCAAGCCGTCGTACGGCTACGTGGTGCCGCGGACCGGCGACAAACCCAGTGCCCGCGACTTCTTCCGCAGCGAAATGGTCAACTTCAGCAAGGATCTCGAAAAGCTGACCGGCAAGCCGATCGAAGAAACCAAGCTGCGCGAGTCGATCCAGCTGCACAAGAAGCTGCGCCAGATCGTCCACAAGATCTCGGACCTCCGCAAGCGCAACCGGCCGCCGCTGTCGGGCAGCGATTTCCTGGAAATCACGCGCTTCTACCGCAGCATGCCGGCCGAAGAGCAACTGCCGATCCTCGAGGATCTGTACGAGCGCCTGGCGGCGGTTCCCGACGACGACACGCCGCGCATGCGCATCATGATCTGCGGCGGCATCATGGCCGACGGCGACCGTCGCCTGATGGACCTCTTGGAGAAGGACATCGGCGTCAACATCGTGGTCGAGGATCACTGCACCGGCCTCTCGCCGTTCTACTACGACCTCCAGGAAACCGACGACCCGTACCGCGACCTCGCCAACGGCTACCTCGATCAGGCGCCGTGTGCGCGCCAGTCGCCGCTCTCCAAGCGCATCGACTTCGCCGGCAACCTGGCCCAGGAATACAAGGTCGACGCGGTCATTTACTACAGCCTCAAGTTCTGCCCGTCCTTCTCGCAGACCAAGGGCCTGTTCCTGCGCCGCTTCCACGAACTCGGCCTGCCGGCCCTCGAACTCGACACCGACTACTCGCAAGGCGACACCGGCCAGATCAAGACCCGCCTCGAGGCCTTCATCGAAGTTCTTAAGGAATCCAAAGGAGAGAAGCAACTATGCACGCAGTAATGGAAAAAGCTCCCGCGACGGAAAAAGCCCCCGCGATGGAAAAAGCTCCCGGCGTCATTGGCGAGCCGCGCAACCA
>DASUZG010000215.1:0-4208 GCA_036376995.1 Azonexus sp.
TGCTGGTGCAGTTGTTCATCTGGTACTTCGTGTTGCCCGAACTGCTGCCGGCCAGCATCGGCGATGCCTACAAGCAGTCGAACCCGGTGCTGCAGCAATTCCTCGCCTCGATGGTCTGCCTCGGGCTGTTTACCAGCGCCCGCGTCGCCGAACAGGTGCGCGCCGGCATCAACTCGCTGCCCAAGGGCCAGAAGAACGCCGGTCTCGCGCTCGGCTTCACGCTGCCGCAGACCTACCGCTTCGTGATGCTGCCGATGGCCTTCCGCCTGGTCGTGCCGCCGCTGACGTCTGAGTTCCTCAACATCTTCAAGAACTCCGCCGTCTGCTCCACCATCGGCCTCCTCGAACTGGCCGCCCAGGGCCGCCAGCTGGTCGATTACACGGCGCAGCCCTTCGAGTCCTTCATCGCCGTGACGGTCGCCTACATCCTGATCAACGTCACCGTGATGTTCCTGATGCACAAGTTCGAACGCCGCATCGCGGTGCCGGGCTATATCGGAGGTAAGTGAGATGTACGAATTCGACTGGTCCTCCATTCCCGGCTCGCTGCCCTTCCTCTGGGAGGGCATGAAGATCTCGCTGGAAATCACGCTGCAGGCGATCGTCGTCGGCATCGTCTGGGGCACGGCGCTGGCCATGATGCGCCTCTCCTCGATCAAGCCGCTGTCGCTGTTCGCCGCCGGCTACGTGAACCTGTTCCGCGCCGTGCCGCTGGTGATGGTGCTGCTGTGGTTCTTCCTGATCGTGCCGAAGTTCATCGAGCAGCTGTTCAGCCTGCCGCCCAGCACCGACCTGCGCCTGACCTCGGCGATGATCGGCTTCGCGCTGTTCGAGTCGGCCTACTACTCGGAAATCATCCGCGCCGGCATCCAGAGCGTGCCGAAGGGGCAGATGGCCGCGTCCTACGCGCTGGGCATGACCTACGCCCAGGCCATGCGCCTGGTCGTGCTGCCGCAGGCCTTCCGCAACATGGTGCCGCTGCTGCTGACCCAGGGCATCATCCTGTTCCAGGACACCTCGCTGGTCTATGTCTCGGCCCTGGCCGACTTTTTCGGCGCCGCCTACAAGGTCGGCGACCGCGACGGCCGCCTGGTCGAGATGCTGCTGTTCGCCGGCGCCGTCTATTTCGTCATCTGCTTCGCCGCTTCACAACTGGTGAAGCGCCTCCAGAAAAAATACCACCCGGCCTGATCGCCGACCGTCAGGAGAATTCCCATGATCAAGATTGCAAACGTCAGCAAGCATTACGGCGACTTCAACGTGTTGAAGGACTGCAGCACCACGGTCAGCAAGGGCGAAGTCATCGTCGTCTGCGGCCCCTCCGGTTCCGGCAAATCGACGCTGATCAAGTGCGTCAATGGCCTCGAGCCCTTCCAGTCCGGCGAGATCACCGTCAACGGCATCTCGGTCGGCGACCCGAAGACCAACCTGTCGAAACTGCGCTCGCACGTCGGCATGGTGTTCCAGAACTTCGAGCTGTTCCCGCACATGAGCATCACCCAGAACCTGGCCATCGCCCAGGTCAAGGTGCTCGGCCGCAAGCAGGACGAAGCCATCGACAAGGGCCTCAAGCTGCTCGACCGCGTCGGTCTCAAGGCGCATGCCCACAAGTTCCCGGGGCAGCTGTCCGGCGGCCAGCAGCAGCGCGTGGCGATCGCCCGGGCGCTGGCCATGGATCCGATCTGCATGCTGTTCGACGAGCCGACTTCGGCGCTCGACCCGGAAATGGTCAACGAAGTGCTCGACGTGATGACCGAACTCGCCCAGGAAGGCATGACCATGATGTGCGTGACGCACGAGATGGGCTTCGCCAAGCGCGTCGCCAACCGCGTGATCTTCATGGACCACGGCAGCATCGTCGAGGACGACAGCAAGGAAGCCTTCTTCGCCAATCCGCGCTCGGAGCGGGCGCAGCAGTTCCTGGCCAAGATCCTGCACCACTAGTCGACAGCCGCCCATGGACGACAGCCTGAACCGTCTGCTGCTCAGCTTCTTCCTCGGTGGGCTGGTCAGTCTGGCGACGATCACCAACCCGCTGTCGAAAATCCCGCTGTTCCTGACGCTGGCGGCCGACCGGCCGGCGCCGGCGGCCTTGCTGGAAGCGCGCCGGGCCTGCACCTACGGCTTCCTGCTGCTGGCCGGCGGCTTGTTCGCCGGCGTCTTCATCCTTGAGGCCTTCGGCATTTCCTTCGGCGCGCTGCGCATCGCCGGCGGCCTGACCGTGGCGCTGATCGGCTACCGCATGCTGTTCGGCAGCGGCGATGCGGCGCTGGCCGGCGGCGGCGCCAGCTTCGCCTTCTTCCCGCTGGCCATGCCGGGCATCGCCGGGCCGGGCGCGCTGGCGACGGTGATCGGCATTTCCTCGGAAATCGCCGAACTGTCCGGCGGCGTCCAGCGCCTGGCCGCCTACTCGGCGACAGTGGCCAGCATCGCCGCCACCTGCCTGCTGATCTGGCTCGTGCTGCGCTCGGCGCGCTGGGTCTCGCGCCGCCTGGGCAGCGAAGCCATCAACGTCGTCGCCCGCCTGAACGGCTTCCTGCTCGTCTGCATCGGCGTGCAGTTCGTCGGCTCGGGCATCCGCAGTTTCGTCGCCGGGGCCTGAGGCGATGCCGGGAAGCACAGAGCAGGGCGGACGGAGCGCGGACGCAGCGGCCCGGGACGGCGCCGTTCGGCCGTACAATGGCGACTCCCTGAGCCCGCTCGCCATGCCGGAATCCGCCGCCCTGCCCACTTCGCTGCCCCGTCCGCATCGCGTCCTCGGCCTGGCCGGCCTGCTGGTCGCCTTCCTGCTGCTCGGCTTCGCCTCCTACCGGATTTCCGAGCGCTACGCCATCGAAGGCATGCGCGAGGCGGCCAGCCACCAGCTCGACATCCTGGCCGCCGCCATCGACAGCGAAGTGACGCGCCACGCCTCGATTCCCAGCGCCGTCGAGCTCAATGCCGACGTGCTCGGCCTGCTGCGCACGCCGGACGATGCGCAGGATCTGCGCCAGGCGGCGGCCAACCGCTTCCTGCAGAAACTCAACGACCATCTCGGCGGGCCGGCCATTTTCGTGCTCGATACCCGCGGCCGGGTGGTCGCCTCCAGCGACTGGATCTTCTCCGACAACCTGCTCGGCGCCGACCTGTCCTATATGCCCTTTTTCCGCGACGCGGTGCGCGGCACGCCGGCGCGCCACTACGCGGTCGACCACGTGCGCCAGGAGCCGGGCTACTACTTCGCGCTGCCGATCCGCGACGAGACGCAGGACTGGCGGATCATCGGCGTCGCCGTGGTCAAGTCGGGCATCCGCGAAGTCGAGCGGCGCTGGCTGGAGCAGGAGGCGCCGGCGCTGATCGTCGACCGCAACGACGTGGTGCTGCTGGCGTCGCCGCCGGACTGGCGCTACGCGACGCTGCGCCCGCAGCCGAAGGAGGCGTTGGCCAGCCTCGGCCGCCAGCAGTTCGCCGGCCAGCCGCTCGGCGCCATCAGCCTCAACATCGACCTCGCCGGCGCCGACCAGGGCCGCGTCGTGCGCCTGCCGAAGCACCTGCAGGGCGACGTGGCGCCGGCCCAGGGGGCGCGGCCGTATCTGGCGCTGGCGCGCAACCTGTCCGGCACCGCCTGGCGCATCGTGGTCTTTTCCGACCTGCGCCCGGTCGAGGTCCAGGCTGCCACGCACGCGGCGCTCAGCATCGCGGCGCTGGGCTGCCTGCTGCTCGGCGTGCTGTACACCCGCCAGCGGCGGCGCCTGGCGCGCGGCCGCGAGGAGGCCCGGGCGCTGCTCGAACGCGCCAACCAGGAACTGGAACGCAAGGTCGATGCGCGCACCGCCGACCTGTCGGACGCCGTCGCCGGCCTGCAGCGCGAAGTGCTGGAACGCCAGCGCGCCGAGCAGACGCTGCGCGCCGCCCAGGACGAATTGGTGCAGGCGGCCAAGCTCGCCGTGCTCGGCCAGATGGCCACCGGCATCACCCACGAACTGAGCCAGCCGCTCGGTGCCATCCGCACGCTGGCGGCCAATGCCGCCGAGTTCATGCGCCGCGGCGACCTCGATACCAGCGGCAAGAACCTGGCCATCGTCGAACAGCTGACCGAGCAGATGGGCAACATCATCGGCCCGCTGAAGACCTTCGCCCGCAAGTCGCCGGCCGTGTCCACCGCGGTCGATGTGGCGCAGGCTGCCGACAGTGCGTTGTTCCTGTTCGATTCAAGGCTGCGCAAGGAA
>DASUZG010000216.1:0-2154 GCA_036376995.1 Azonexus sp.
GCCACTCGCGCGGGCCGGTCTGGTGCACGGACTCGCCGCGCGAATCCACGGCGACGGTCACCGGCATGTCCTGCACCTCGAACTCGTAGATCGCCTCCATGCCGAGGTCCTCGAACGCGACCACGCGGGACTTGCGGATCGCCTTGGCGACGAGATACGCGGCGCCGCCGACGGCCATCAGGTAGGCCGACTGGTTGTCCTTGATCGCCGCGATGGCGGTGGGGCCGCGTTCGGACTTGCCGACCATCGAGATCAGGCCGGTCTGTTCCAGCATCATGCGGGTGAACTTGTCCATGCGGGTGGCGGTCGTCGGGCCGGCCGGGCCGACCACTTCGTCGCGCACCGGATCGACCGGGCCGACGTAGTAGATGACGCGGTTGGTGAAGTCGACCGGCAGCTTCTCGCCCTTGGCCAGCATGTCGGCGATGCGCTTGTGCGCAGCGTCGCGGCCAGTCAGCATCTTGCCGTTCAGCAGCAGCTTCTGGCCCGGCTTCCAGGCGGCGACCTGTTCCTTGGTCAGCGTGTTGAGGTCGACGCGGGTGGCCGACTTGAGATCCGGCGTCCAGGTCACGGCCGGCCAGTCCTCGAGCTTCGGCGGCTCGATCTTGGCCGGGCCGGAGCCGTCGAGATGGAAGTGGCAGTGGCGGGTCGCGGCGCAGTTCGGCACCAGCGCGACCGGCAGGTTGGCGGCGTGGCACGGGTAGTCGAGCACCTTCACATCGAGCACGGTGGTCAGGCCGCCGAGGCCCTGGGCGCCGACACCCAGCGCATTGACCTTCTCGTACAGCTCGAGGCGCAGTTCCTCGGCACGGTTCTTCGGGCCACGGGCCTTCAGTTCATGGATGTCAACCGGCGCCATGATCGATTCCTTGGCCAGCAGCATCGCCTTTTCCGGCGTGCCGCCGATGCCGATGCCGATGATGCCCGGCGGACACCAGCCGGCACCCATTTCCGGGATCTTCTTCAGCACCCAGTCGACCAGGTCGTCGGACGGGTTGAGCATGGCGAACTTGGACTTGGCTTCCGAGCCGCCGCCCTTGGCCGCACAGATGACTTCGACGTGGTGGCCTTCGACGATCTCGAAGTGCACCACGGCCGGGGTGTTGTCCTTGGTGTTCTTGCGGGCGCCGGCCGGGTCGGCCAGCACCGAGGCGCGCAGCGGGTTGTCCGGGTTGGCGTAGGCGCGGCGCACGCCCTCGTTGATCATTTCCTGGATGCTCATCGTCGCATCCGGCCAGCTGACCTGCATGCCGACCTTGATGAAGACCATGCCGATGCCGGTGTCCTGGCAGATCGGGCGGTGGCCTTCGGCAGCCATCCGGGAGTTGGTCAGGATCTGGGCAATCGCGTCCTTGGCGGCGGGCGATTCTTCGCGCTCGTAGGCTTCGCCCAGCGCCTTGATGTAATCCAGCGGATGGTAGTAGCTGATGTACTGGAAGGCATCGGCGACGGACTGGATCAGGTCTTCCTGCTTGATGGCGGTCATGCGCAACTCCGGGTCAGTGGTGTTTCTGGTGTTGAAGGGCGAGGGTCTGGGTCATGGTCTTGTCGACCACGGCCATGGCCAGGGCGGAAAAAAGGAATACGACATGGATCACGACCTGCCACATCAGCGTGTGCTCGGACAGGTTGGCGGCATTGATGAAGCTCTTCAGCAGATGGATCGACGAGATGCCGATGATCGCCGTCGACAGCTTGATCTTGAGCACGCCGGCATTGACGTGGGAGAGCCATTCCGGCTGGTCGGGGTGGCCGTCGAGGTCGAGCCGGGACACGAAGGTTTCGTAGCCGCCGACAATGACCATGATCAGCAGGTTGGCGATCATCACCACGTCGATCAGGCCGAGCACGACGAGCATGACGTCGGCCTCGCTGAGATGGGCGGTGTCGAAGGCGTTGTGGACCAGGTGGCTCAGTTCGACCATGAACAGCCAGCAATAGACGACCTGGGCGATGATCAGGCCGACGTACAGCGGCGCCTGGATCCAGCGGCTGGCAAAGATGAAGGACTCGAGATATTTGACGGGGGCGCTCATCGTGGTCGGTGCGTTTTTGGGGGCTGCAAGTTTAGCACGGGCCGGCCGGCCCCCCTCGAGGCGGCCGCATGGTGCGCCGCAGCGTGCTTTCGTAAGGCCACTGTAAGATTATCACCGT
>DASUZG010000217.1:0-4640 GCA_036376995.1 Azonexus sp.
GACCCCGAGAGGCGTCGCAGCCGAAAGGCCAAGGTTTAAACCAGCTTCCGTCGCGTAGCGGTCGGTGTTCCTATCTTTTTGCCATCAAAAAGAAAGTACGCCCGCGCGTCAGGCGCGGAACCCGGCGCTTCCTACGGCAACACCTTCCCCGGAGTCAACAAATTCCCCGGATCCAGCGCCGCCTTCACCGCCCGCATCACCTCCACCGCCACCTCGCCATGCTCGGCCAGCATGTATTTCCGCTTGCCCAGCCCGACACCGTGTTCGCCGGTGCAGGTGCCTTCCATGGCAATCGCCCGTTCGACGACGCGCTGGCTGATCCAGGCCGCCTCGGCCATGTCTTTTTCATCGGCCGGATCGACCAGCACCACCAGATGGAAATTGCCGTCGCCGACATGGCCGAACAAGGCGATGGGAATCGAAACCTGGGCGATGTCCTCGTTGGTCGCGGCGATGCATTCGGCCAGGCGCGAGATCGGCACGCAGACGTCGGTGGGGAAGCAGCGGCAGCCGGGTTTGAGCTGCAGGCAGGCGAAATAGGCGTCGTGGCGGGCCTGCCACAGGCGGGTCCGGTCTTCCGGCCGGGTCGCCCATTGAAAGTGGGTGCCCCCCAGGTCGTCGGCGATGGCTTGCACCGTCTGCGCCTGTTCCTCGACGCCGGCCGGGCTGCCGTGGAATTCGAAAAAGAGGGTCGGCGCTTCCGCCAGCGTGGTCTTGCTGAAGGCGTTGATGGCTTTGAGCGACAGTGCGTCGAGCAGTTCGATGCGGGCCACCGGCACGCCCAGCTGGATGGTCTGGATCACCGTCTGCACCGCCGCATCGATGTCGGGAAAGGTGCACACGGCGGCGGAGATGGCCTCGGGGATCGGGTACAGCTTGACCGTCAGCTCGGTCATGATGCCGAGCGTGCCTTCCGAGCCGACCAGCAGCCGGGTCAGGTCGTAGCCGGCCGAGGACTTGCGGGCGCGGCCGCCAGTTTTCATGATCCGGCCATCGGCCAGCACCGTGGTGGTGGCCAGCACGTTGTCCTTCATCGTGCCGTAGCGCACGGCGTTGGTGCCGGAAGCACGGGTCGCCGCCATGCCGCCCAGCGTCGCGTCGGCGCCGGGGTCGATGGGGAAGAAGAGGCCTGTGCCCTTCAGTGCGTCGTTCAACTGCTTCCTGGTGACGCCGGCCTGGACGGTGGCGTCGCCGTCCTCGGCATGGATCGCCAGCACCTGGTTCATGCCCGAGAGGTCGAGCGAAATGCCGCCCTGCGGAGCCAGCACGTGGCCTTCGACCGAGCTGCCGACGCCGTAGGGAATGACCGGCACGCCGTGGGCGGCGCACAGGCGCACGACCGCGGCCGCCTCTTCGGTGCTGTCGACGAGCACGACGCCGTCGGGCGGTTGCGGGACATGCACGGATTCATCGCGGCCGTGCTGCAGGCGGGTGGATTCACCGCGCGAGAAGCGCGGACCGAAATGCTGGCTCAGCGCGCCGAGCAGCGCGTCGGGAAGGGTGGCGGACGTCATTGGAGAAGGAAGCGGGTGGCTTGGTCGAGGTCGGTGTGGGTGCGGCCCTGGTACAGGGCGGTGACGAACTTGCGCCAGACGAGGTCCGGCTCGCCGATGCGAAAGCCGCAGTAGTGGCGGTTTTCCTGGCTGGTTTCCTGGACCGCCTGGACGGTCAGGCGGGAGACTTCGCGGCTGCCGAGCTGGACGATGGCCGTCAGCCAGACGCCGGGCGGCACGGCGCGGCCGGTGCGGGCGCGAAAGCCGTAGCGCGAGACTTCGCTGACTTCGATCGGAATGGCCTTGCCGGCCTGCTCGCCGATCAGCCGTGCCGGGCACTTGACCGAGAAGCGCTGGTGCCGGCGCACCTGGGCTTCGGCCGGCGGCACCGGCAGTGGCGGCAGGATGGCCTTGTAGTCGGCGAGGTCGTAGATCAGGTGCAGCAGGGCCTTCTTGCGGTCGCTCAGTTCGGCGAAGACGCGGGTGCGCTGGTTGAAGAAGTAGTCGATCAGGTCCGGCGTCAGCACCGGGTCGTTGGTGGTGTAGAAGCGGCGGTGCGGCATCTCGATGTTCGGCAGCGTCGTTTCCTTGAAGTAATGGTACAGGTTGCGCCGGTCCGGCTTGCCGGCGTAGGCGCGGCGCAGGATGTCCGGGGCGTGCTTGAGGTCGAGCGTGGCGCCGACGGCCGGGGCGCCATTGACGAAGTCGTAGTTCTCGACAACGTTGCTGGTCAGCCGGCGGAAGAAAAGCAGCGACTCGTACATCTCGATATGCCGAGGATTGACGGCGATCACCAGGTGACGGGTGTCGAAGAAGGTCGTGCAGTACTCGTACATGAACTTCATCAGCGGGAACAGGATCGTCCCGCCGGTGCGCCGGAAGCGCGGATGCACGGCCAGCGCCGAGACTTCGGCGATGTTGCCTTCCTTTGCACGGACGCCGCTCAGGTCGAAGATGCGCTGCAGCGGAAAGCCGATGGCGCTCTCGCGGATCAGCGACAGCGTGCCGACCACCTGGCCGTCGAACTTGGCGCACAGCGTCGTCGTCGTCGGCAGCGCATGGTAGATGGTGACCCGCAGCCCGGACGGGTCCGGGGTCATGAAGCCGCTGCTGACATAGGCGTCGTGCAGCAGCTTGAAACAGGCTTCGAGCTCCTCGCGCGTCTCGGCGATTTTCAGCACCAGGCGCTGGTTCGGCTCGGGGTCGCAATCGACGAAGGAGCGATAGACGCTGTGCCGTCTCGCCTGGGGCAGCATGGCGAACAACTTGCGCCCTCCCTGATGGACGAGGAAGCGCAGACGGGACAGGACAGGCATCGGAAACTGTCGGGGAGTGGCCGGGAAATAATCATAGCAGCTTGTTATTGACATGTATTCCGCCCCTCCGGACAATCGGCCGCTGCCCTCTCAACCCCCAAAGAACAGGAGAATTACCGATGCACGCCAAGCTTTCCGTAGTTGCCCTCTCCGTTGCTGCCGCCTTCGCCCTCGGCGCCTGCGGCAAAAAGGAAGAACCGGCCCCAGCCGCCGCTCCCGCCCCGGCTCCGATCGCCAAGCCGGAAGTGGTCGTCAAGCTCGGCCACGTCGCCCCGATGACCGGCCCGCAGGCCCACCTGGGCAAGGACAACGAGAGCGGCGCCAAGCTGGCCATCGAGGAACTGAACGCGCAGGGCCTGGAAATCGGCGGCGCCAAGGTCAAGTTCGAACTGGTCTCGGAAGACGACCAGGCCGACCCGAAGCAGGGCACCATCGTTGCCCAGAAGCTGGTCGACGCCAAGGTCAACGGCGTCATCGGCCACCTCAATTCGGGCACCACGATCCCGGCCTCCAAGCTGTATTTCGACGCCGGCCTGCCGCAGGTATCGCCGTCGGCGACCAACCCGAAATACACGCAGCAGGGCTTCAACACCGCCTTCCGCGTGATGGCCAACGACATCCAGCAGGGCAAGGTGCTCGGCGAATTCGCCGCCAAGGAAGGCATCAAGAACGTCGCCATCATCGATGACCGCACCGCCTACGGCCAGGGCCTGGCCGACGAGTTCCGCAAGGCCGCCGAAGCGGCCGGCATCAAGGTCGTCGCCAACGAATACACCAACGACAAGGCCACCGACTTCAAGGCCATCCTGACCAAGATCAAGTCGAAGAAGGCCGACCTCGTCTTCTACGGCGGCATGGACGCCCAGGGCGGCCCGCTGGTCAAGCAGATGAAGGATCTCGGCATCAAGGCCAAGTTCCTCGGCGGCGACGGCGTGTGTACGCCGGAATTCATGAAGCTGGGCGGTCCGGCCGCCGACGGCGAATACTGCTCGCTGCCGGGCATGCCGCTGGAGCAGCTGGCCAAGGGGCCGGAGTTCAAGCAGAAGTTCACCAGCAAGTTCGGCTACGAAATCCAGCTCTACGCGCCGAACGTCTATGACGCCGTTATGGTTATCGCCGATTCCATGAAGCGCGCCGGGTCCGTCGAACCGGCCAAGTACCTGCCGGAAATCGTCAAGACCAACTTCGAAGGCGTCAGCGGCAAGATCGAGTTCGACCAGTACGGCGACCTGAAGGGCGGCGCCATCACCGTCTACCAGTACCAGGGCGGCAAGCTGAACTACGTCACCACGCTCGGCGGCGGCAGCCCGGTCGCGGCGGCGGTGGCCGAAGTCAAGGAAGCGGCCCAGGCCGTCGCCGGTGCCGCTTCGGCGGCCGGTGGCGAAGCCGTCAAGGCTGGTGCCGACGCCGTCAAGGCCGGTGCCGAGGCAGTCAAGGGGGCGGCCGATGCCGCCAAGGCCGCGGCCGAGAAGAAGTAAAACCTGTAAGCTGGAACGAAACGGCGCCGCAAGGCGCCGTTTCCATATCAAGCGGCCGAATTAAGCGTAATGGATATTTTCTTTCAACAAATCATCAACGGGCTGGTCCAGGGCAGCATCTATGCCCTGGTCGCACTCGGGTACACGATGGTGTACGGCATCATGGGCCTGATCAATTTCGCCCACGGCGAAGTGGTCATGATCGGCACCCTGGTTGCCATCACCGTCACCAGCAGCCTGGTCGGGGCCGGCCTGCCGGTGAGCGTCGCCGGCCTCGGCGGCCTGCTCGCCGCTATGCTGGTCTGCATGGCCCTGGGCTGGAGCCTGGAGCGCATCGCCTACCGGCCGCTGCG
>DASUZG010000218.1:0-3835 GCA_036376995.1 Azonexus sp.
GCGGCGCCTTCGACCGAGACCGCGTCGATGCCATCCTTGACCATCATCGACTCGAACGGCGAGCCGATCAGTATCGACTGCCCGACCAGCCGGTGGCGCCAGCCGGCAAGCCTGCCGTCCTTGTCGATCGCCGCTTCCAGGGCATGGTGGAAGAGCGGCCTGTAGTAGCCGGCGCGCATGTCGTCCTCGCGCAGCCAGACGAGCTTTACGGGCGCCTTGCCGTCGCCTTTGCCAGCCATCGCCTTGACGATCTGCGCCGCCTCCAGCACGTAGTCCGAATCCTTGCAGGCGCGCCGGCCGAAACTGCCGCCGGCATAGAGCATGTTGATCCTGACCTGCTCGGGCTTGAGGCCGAACAACTGCGCCAGCGCATGCTGGTCGCCGGTGTGCAGCTGCTCGCCGTTCCACACTTCGCAGCCGTCGGCGGAGAGCCGGATGACGCAGTTCATCGGCTCCATCGCCGCGTGCGCGAGGTAGGGGAAGTCGTAGGAGGCGCGCACCACCTTCGCCGCGCCGGCAAAGGCGCGGTCGGCGTCGCCCGTCTGCTTGGCGACCTGCCCCGGCGTCTTGGCCAGTTCCTTGTAGCGGCCGAGGATTTCGTCGCTGCCCAGCTTGAACGCGGCGCTCTCGTCCCAGTCGACGACGAGCGCATCGCGGCCCTTCTTCGCGCTCCAGGTGTCCTTGGCCAGCACGGCGACGCCTTGCGGAATCTGCACCACATCGACGACGCCCTTGACCGCCTTGGCTTTGCGGGCATCGAAGGATTTCACCTTGGCGCCAAACACCGGCGGATGCGCGACTACGGCGACCAGCATGCCGGGCAGGAAGACGTCCTGCGTGAATTTTGCCGTGCCGTTGGTCTTGGCCGCCGAATCCTTGCGCCTGGCCTGCTTGCCGATGAGGCGGAAATCCTTCGGGTCTTTCAGCTTCACCTCGGCCGGCACCGGCGACTTGGCCGCCTCCGCCGCCAGTTGCCCGAAGCTCGCCTGGCGCCCGCTGGCCGGATGGCTGACCACGCCCTCGCGCACCACGATGTCGGCCTCGCCCACCTGCCATCGACGCGCCGCCGCCGCGACCAGCATCGCCCGCCCGGCGGCGCCGGCCTTGCGCATCTGCTCCCAGGAATTGGCCATCGCCGTACTGCCGCCGGTGCCCTGCGCCGGCCCCCAGAACAGGTTGTTGTAGCGTTTGGCGTCGGCCGGCGCGCCTTCGACGCGCACCTGCTGCCAGTCGGCATCGAGTTCCTCGGCCAGGATGGTTGCGAGCCCGGTGTAGGTGCCCTGGCCCATTTCGAGGTGCTTGGAGATCACCGTCACGCTGTTGTCGGCGCCGATGCGCAGGAAGGCGTTCGGCTCGAAGGTGACGGGAGCGGCCAGCCCGGTGCCGGCCTGGCCCGGCCCGGCGGCCGGCAGTTTTTCCGCCGCGAGTGTTTCTGCAACGACAGCCGGCAGGCAGAAGCCCAGCGTCAGCCCGGCACCGGCCTGCAGGAAGCGGCGGCGGCCGAGATCCAGGCTCAGATTGGTGATTTCACGGTTCGTGTTCATCGCCGCCCTCCTCACACCAGTGCCTTGGCGGCTTCGTGGATCGCCGCCCGGATGCGCACATAGGTCGCGCAGCGGCACAGGTTGCCGGCCATCGCGCCGTCGATGTCGGCATCGCTCGGCTTGCGGTTGGCGGAAAGCAGCGCCACCGCGCTCATGATCTGGCCGGACTGGCAGTAGCCGCACTGCACGACGTCGAGCTTGCGCCAGGCCTCCTGCACCGCCTTGCCTACTTTTCCGGAATCGACGGCCTCGATGGTGGTGATTTTCTTGCCGGCCGCGGCCGATACCGGCAGCGAACACGAACGCACCGGCGCGCCATCCAGATGCACGGTGCAGGCGCCGCACAGCGCCTGGCCGCAACCGTACTTGGTACCGGTCAGCTGCAGCGTATCGCGCAAGGCCCACAGCAGCGGGGTTTCCGGATCGACATCGAGCGTCATCGCCTTGCCGTTCACGTTCAGTCGGATCATCTCTGCCTCCTGTTCAGGGTTGGAACGACGACGCCGACGGGCGCCGCGGAATGCGAGCAGTGTGCGGGTGGCGTGGCCGCGACCGATAACCCAAAAATGCGAACTTGTTGCCTGATCCTCCGGAAATCGGCGCCTGCCTCTCGTCGCCGGCCAGCAAAAAAGCTAGGCTTGCCGCCATGGACACTGCCGCTCTGACCCGCCCCCCGGAAAATGATTCCGTCACCGCCACGCTGGCCCGCCAGCGCGCCGAACTGGCGGCGATCATCGACCGCCACTGCCCGGCGGAAGGGCCCTGCACCAGCACCATCCCGGGCGTCACGCTGTTTCGCGGCTCGCACACCGCAGTGCCGAGCTGCAGCGTCGTCCCCTCGGTGTTCGCGATCATGGCCCAGGGCGCCAAGCGGGTGCAGGTCGGCGACGAAGTGTTCGCATACGACGCGCGGCACTACATGATCTCGTCGGTCGATCTGCCGATGTCCTCGTGCATCACCTGCGCTTCGGCCCACGAACCCTACCTCGGCTTCGCGCTCGCCCTCGACGCCTTGAAACTCGCCGAACTGACCGCGGCGCTGCCGTCGATCCGCACCACGCTGCCGGTCGACCGCGGCATCGCCATCGGCGAACTGAGCAGCGACATCCAGAATGCCGCGCTGCGTCTGGCGCGGCTGCTCGATGCGCCGGCCGACATCCCGGTGCTGGCGCCGATCATCGAGAAGGAGCTGCTCTACCGCCTGCTCACCGGCCCGCTCGGCGCCCGCCTGCGCCAGGCGGTGGTCGCCGGCAGCCACAGCCAGCAGATCGCGCGCGCCATCGACTGGCTGCGCACGAACCTCGACCAGAGCGCCAGCATCGACCACCTGGCCGACCTCGCCAACATGAGCCGCTCGTCGCTGCACCACCACTTCAAGGCGCTGACCGCGATGACGCCGGTGCAATACCAGAAGCAGCTGCGCCTGCAGGAAGCCCGTCGGCTGATGCTGCTCGAAGACCACGACGCGGCCACCGCCGCGCACAGCGTCGGCTACGAAAGCGCCTCCCAGTTCAGCCGCGAATACCGCCGCCAGTTCGGCCGCCCGCCCGCCAGCGACGTCGCCGACCTGCGGCGGAACGGCGGCTGAGCGGCGCGGTCATTCCACCAGGGAGCGCGCTGCCGCCGCCCCGACCAGACACCTGTACCGACCATGAATTGCCTTGCCCACGCCCTGCTGGCCGGCAACGACCCGGCACTGATCGTCGGTGGCGTCGCCGGCGACTGGGTCAAGGGTCCGCTGCCCGGCGCCCTGCCTGCCGACCTCGCCCGCGGCGTCGCGCTGCACCGCGCCATCGACAGCTTCGCCGAAACCCATCCCGCCTTCTGCGCCAGCCGCGCCCGTGTTTCGCCCCCCCGCCGCCGCTACGCCGGCGTGCTGGTCGACATCTTCTACGACCACCTGCTCGCCCGCGACTGGGCCGAGCACCACGACGAGACGCTGGCTGCCTACTGCGCCCAGGTCTATCGCCACCTCAATAGCCGTCTCGCCGACCTGCCCGGATCCGCCCGCCCCCCGCTGTCCCTGATGGCCAGCGAGGACTGGCTGCACAGCTACGCCGAAATCGACGGCATCGCCGACGTGCTGCAGCGCATGGCGCGCCGCGCCCGGCAACCGAACCCGCTGGCCGGCGGCGAGGCGGAATTCGCGGCCGATGCCGCCGGGTTTGAGCACGACTTCGGCGCCTGGCTGGGGGATGCGCGGGCGTTTGCGGCGGCATGGACCGCCTCCGACGGACGTTGAATTTTGCGGCTTTAGCCCTTCGCGATACATTCATCGCATAAACCACTCC
>DASUZG010000219.1:0-4472 GCA_036376995.1 Azonexus sp.
CTTCTCGAACAGGCCGACCTTGCGCAACAGCTCTTCGGCGACCGGCACGATCGCGTCGCGCGCCAGGCCCTTCACCGTCATCGGCGCCTCGATCAGGTTCTGCAGCACGGTCAGGTGCGGGAACAGATTGAAGTGCTGGAAGACCATGCCCATCCGGCGGCAGATGCGGCGCGCCTCGGCCTCCGGCACGTAATGGCAGCCGCCGGCGTCGGTGGCGACGAGCGTCTCGCCCTCGATGACGACTTCGCCCCGGTCGATCGTCTCCAGATGGTTGAGGCAGCGCAGCAGCGTGCTTTTACCGGAGCCCGACGGGCCGATCACGGCCACCACCTCGCCCTTGCCGACGGTGAGCGACACTCCGCGCAGCACTTCGTGATCGCCGAAGCGCTTGTGCAGGTCGCGGGCGACGATCATCGGTTCATTCGTCGTAGACGGCATATTTCTTCTCGAGACGCAGGAAGCCCCAGGTCAGGATCAGCGTCATCGTCAGGTAGAAGGCGGCGGCGACGACGAAGGGCATGGTCGTGAAATCGCGCTGGACGATGCCGCGCGCGGCGCGCAGCAGGTCGTTCATGGCCAGCACGTAGATCAGCGAGGTGTCCTTGACCAGCGTGATCGTCTCGTTGCTCATCGGCGGCAGGATGCGCTTGATCATCTGCGGCAGCACGATGCGGCGCATCGTCTGCGCGCGGCTCAGGCCGAGCGCCTGGCTGGCTTCGTACTGGCCGCGGCCGACCGACTGGATGCCGGCGCGGAAGATCTCGGCGAAATAGGCCGCGTAATTGAGCACGAAGGCGACGATGGCCGCCGGAAAATCCGGCAGGCGGATGCCGACGTAGGGCACGAAGGGCAGCGCGAAGTAGATGAACAGCATCTGCAGCATCAGCGGCGTGCCGCGCATCAGCCAGACGTAGCCGCTGACGGCGACGCCGGCCGCGCGGAAGCGCGAGACGCGGATCAGCGCCAGCGCCAGCCCGAGCGGCACCGCGAGCACCAGCGTCGCCACGAAGACCTGCAGCGTGACGGCGGTGCCCGCGAGCAACGGGCCGAGAATGTTGAGAATGTAGTCCATGGATCGCTGCGGTCAGCGGCGGGCGACACTGCGGCCGCCGGCCAACCGGAAAGCTACGTGGCGCTTACTTGACGATGTCCTTGCCGAACCACTGCGTCGAAATGCGCGCGGCCGAACCGTCCTTCTTCATCGCATCCATCGCCTGCTGCAACTGGCCGAGCAACGCCGCGTCGTCCTTGCGCACGCCGACGCCGTATTCCTCGGTGCCGAAGTGTTCGTCGAGCACGGCGTACTCGCCCGGCTTCTTCGCCGTGTAGTAGCGGCCGACCACTTCGTCGACGACCAGCGCGTCGAGGCGGCCGGCGGAGAGGTCCATCAGCGCGGTCACGTTGTCGCCGAACTTCTTCAGCTGCTTGAGCGACTTGCCGGCGGCATCCTTTTCGACAGCGTCGACCGCGCTGCTGCCTTCCTGCACGCCGACGACCTTGCCGGCCAGATCGGCCTTGGTCTTGATCGGCGACGCGGCGGTGACGACGACGATCTGGCGGTTCTCCAGGTAGGGCGTCGTGAACGCGATCTTCTCCTTGCGCGGCTCGGTGATCGTCAGTCCGTTCCACAGCACATCGACGCGCTTGCCCGAGAGTTCGGCCTCCTTGGCATTCCAGTCGATCGGCTTGAACTCGACTTCGGCGCCGAGGCGCTTCGCGGCTTCGCGCGCCAGATCGATGTCGAAGCCGACCAGCGCGCCCTTTTCGTCGCGGAAGCCCATCGGCGGGAAGTTGTCGTCGAGGCCGACGACGATCTTCGTCGGGGCGGCCGGCGCCGGAGCGGCGGCGGCCGGAGCCTCCTCCTTCTTGCCGCAGGCGGCGAGCAGCAAGGTGGACAGGAGAGCGGCGGCGAGCAGGGTGCGAGGAGCGTTCATGGGCGGATCTTCCTGAAAATCAAGAACTTCCCGTACGACCGGCAGACACCGCGGGAAGCCAAAAACGCGCAATTATACGCTCTCGATTCAACCATCCACGAGCCTTCGCGGCCCCTGGCAAATGCCCGGGAGCACGAACGCCATTCACGCAGAAAAATCGTCCGGAAACTATTCGCTGAACACTAAGTGCCGGCCGTGCCAGGCGGAAGCGGGGGAATGCCGGCGGCGATGCTAAAATCGCCGCCCCGATCCCACCCGTTGTTCCGATGCGCCAGCTGATTCTCGACCTGTTGCCCGAAAGCCCCCCGACGCTGGACAACTTCGTCGCCGGCGGCAACACGGAGACGCTGGCGGCCTTCACCGAATGGCTGGCCGGAGCCCGCAGCGACACGGCCTTCTGCCTGCACGGCGAATCGGGCTGCGGCCGTTCACATCTGCTGCTGGCCAGCGGCTTCGTCTATGTCGATGCCGGGCGCAATCCGTCGCTGCAGGGCATTGCCGAATGCGGCCAGCTTGCCGTCGACAACATCGACGAACTCGACGCCGATGGCCAGGTCGCCCTGTTCGCGCTGTTCAACCAGATCAAGACGGGCGGCGGCCGGCTGCTGACCGCCGCGCCGCAACCGCCGGCCCACCTGGCCCTGCGCGAGGACCTGCGCACGCGGCTGGGCTCCGGCCTGATCTACCGCCTGCAGCCGCTGACCGATGCCGAGAAGGCTAGCGCCATTGCGGCCCAGGCCAGGGAACGGGCGCTCAAGCTGCCGCCGGAAATCATCAGTTACCTGCTGCGCCACGCCTCGCGCGACATGCGCACGCTGTCGATGCTGGTCGTCGCGCTCGACCAGTACACCCTCGAACAAAAACGCCCGGTCACGCTGCCACTGCTGCGCGAACTGCTTTCCCTGGAACACGCCGAATGAATCTCGCTCTCTTCGATCTTGACAACACCCTGCTCGCCGGCGACTCCGATTTCGAGTGGGCGCAGTTCCTGATTTCCCGCGGCGTCGTCGACCGCGAGATCCAGGAAGCCAAGAACCTCGAGTTCTACGAGCACTACAAGGCCGGCACGCTCGACATCAACGCCTTCCTCGCCTTCCAGCTGCAGCCGCTGGCCCGCCATGCGCGCGCCGAGCTCGATGCCTGGCACCGCGAGTACATGGCCCGCCACATCCGCCCGATCATCTCGCCGGCCGCCCGCCAGCTGGTCGAGCAGCACCTGGCCGCCGGCGACCTGTGCGCCGTGGTCACCGCCACCAACAGTTTCGTCACCGGCCCGATCGTCCGCGAATTCGGCATTCCACACCTGATCGGCACCATCCCCGGCGCCGACGTCGCCAGCGGCGCCTTTTCCGGCGCGCCGACCGGCACGCCGTCGTTCCAGGCCGGCAAGATCGTCCGCGTCGAGCAGTGGCTGGAAAGCCTCGGCCTGTGGTGGGGCAGCTTCGAGGAAAGCTGGTTCTACAGCGACTCGCACAACGACCTGCCGCTGATGAACAAGGTCAGCCAGCCGGTGGCCGTCGATCCGGACGACAAACTGCGCGCCCAGGCCGGGCAAATGAACTGGAAAATCATCACATTGCGGTAGAATTCGCGTTTTTCGAGGACCGGAACCGGTCCTTCAACAACCAACGGCAATCCGTGATCCGAAAATTCATTTCCCGCGTCTTCAGCGGCAAGAAAGCCCGGCCAGGCCATCATGAGCCGGCCATCATTCCCGTCGCCACCCACGGCATCACCCGCGACCGCATCAGTTCGGGCAGCCGCCGCGTCTGCGAGACGCTGCAGGAAAACGGCCACAAGGCCTACGTCGTCGGCGGCGCCGTGCGCGACCTGCTGATCGGCGCCGAACCGAAGGATTTCGACGTCGCCACCGACGCCACGCCCGAGGAAGTGCGCCGCGCCTTCCGCCGCTCGCGCATCATCGGCCGCCGCTTCCAGATCGTCCATGTGATGATGGGCCAGGAGCAGATCGAGGTCACCACCTTCCGCGGCCAGCTCGGCGAAGACACCAAGAAGGACGAGCACGGCCGGGTGCTGCACGACAACGTGTTCGGCAGCCAGGCCGAGGATGCGGCGCGCCGCGACTTCACCGCCAACGCGCTGTACTACGACCCTACCACCGAGGCGGTGATCGACTACCACCACGGCGTCGGCGACCTCAAGCAGAAGACCCTGCGCATGATCGGCGAGCCGCGCGCCCGCTACCGCGAAGACCCGGTGCGCATGCTGCGCGCCGTCCGCCTGGCAGCCAAGCTCGGGCTGGCGATCGATCCCGAGGCCAAGCAACCGATCCGGGAAATGGCGGCGCTACTGGAAAACGTGCCGGCCGCGCGCCTGTTCGACGAAATGCTGAAGCTCCTGACCTCCGGCCATTCGGTCAAGTGCATCACCCAGCTGCGCGACGAGGGCCTGCACCACGGCCTGCTGCCGCTGCTCGACGTGATCCTCGAGCAGCCGCTCGGCGAGAAGTTCGTGATGCTGGCGCTGGCCAATACCGACGACCGCATCCGCCGCGGCAAGGGCACGTCGCCCGGCTTC
>DASUZG010000220.1:0-4015 GCA_036376995.1 Azonexus sp.
CGCCGACGAGAAATCGGAATTCCTCGCCTGGTGGAAGCTCTGGAACTGGTTCCAGAATGCCGTCGAGCACAAGAAGTCGAACAAGCAGCTGGTCGACACCTGCCATGCCCATTTCCTGTCCTACCTGCGCCTGCGCGAATGGCGCGAGGTGCATGGCCAGTTGCATGCCATGGTCGCTGAACTGGGCTGGAAGGAAAGCGACATCCCCGGCACCTACGAGGCCATCCATCAGGCGCTGCTCGCCGGCCTCTTGGGCAACCTCGGCTGCAAGGCCGACGAGTCCGGCTACTACTTGGGCGCGCGTGGCATCCGCTACCTGATCCATCCTTCGTCGCCGCTGCAGAAGAAGGCCGGCAAGTGGATCATGGCGGCCGAGATCACCGAGACGACACGCCTGTTCGGCCGCTGTGTGGCGCGCATCGAAGATGGTTGGATCGAGAAAGTGGGCGCTCACTTGATCAAGCGCCAGTACTTCGACCCGCACTGGGAAAAGAAGGCGATGCAGGTCGCCGGCTGGGAGCGCACCACGCTCTACGGCATCGTCATCAACCCCAAGCGGCGCATCCACTACGGCCCGCTGGCGCCGGCCGAGGCGCGCGACATCTTCATCCGCCAGGGCTTGGTGGCAGAGGAGATCGACGAGTCCTTCGCCAAGCGCTGGCCGTTCTTCCAGCACAACCAGAAGCAGATCCGCGACATCGAGAAGATCGAGCACAAGCAGCGCCGCCAGGACGTGCTGGTCGACGACGAGCTGATCTACGCCTTCTACGATTCGCTGATTCCCGAAGGCATCCACAACGGCGCGACTTTCGATCACTGGCGCAAGGAAGCCGAGCAGGAAAACGCAAAACTCCTGTTCCTCGCCAAGGACGACCTGATGCGCCACTCGGCGGCCGGCGTCACCACCGAGGCCTTCCCGCACACGCTCAAGGTCGGCGGCGTCGAGTACGCGCTGACCTACCATTTCGAGCCCGGCTCGCCGAAGGACGGCGTGACGCTGACCCTGCCGCTGGCGCAGTTGAACCAGATTCCGGCGCCGCGCATGGAGTGGCTGGTGCCGGGCTTGTTGAAGGAAAAGCTGGTGCAGCTGATCAAGACGCTGCCGCAGAAAATCCGCGCCAAGCTGGTGCCGGTGCCGGAATTCGTCGAGGAATTCATCGCCGCCACCGCCGGCAACGACAAGAAGCTGAACGCCGGCCTGATCCCGCCTTTGATCGACTACATCCTCGAAGCGCGCGGCCTGAACGCCCGCGGCTGGGCGGTGACGGCCGACGCCTTCCGCCCCGATGCGCTGCCCGCGCATTTCTCGATGAACTACAAGTTGATCGACGAGCACGGCCGGCAGCTCGACATGAACCGCAGCCTGCTGGCCTTGCGCGGCGAGTGGGGCAAGGAAGCCAAGGAGGAATTCGCCGAGCTGCACGAGACGCCCGCCGAATACACCAGGCTCACCGACTGGACTTTCGGCGAACTGCCGGAACTGATGGAAGTGCCGGTCGGCGCGCAGACGGTGCTCGGCTATCCGGGCCTGGTCGACGATGGCGATACGGTCAGCCTGAAGGTCTTCGATTCGGCGGAGGAAGCTGCCGCCGCGCACCGCAAGGGCCTGGCCCGGCTGTTCATGCTGCAGTTCCGCGAGCAGGTGAAGTATTTCGACAAGAATGTGCCGGGCCTGACGCAGATGGCCATGCAGTACATGAGCCTGGGCAGCAGCGACGATTTGAAGCGCCAGCTGGTCGACCTGACCTTCGAGCGTGCCTGCCTGACCGAGCCGCTGCCGACCACGCCGGAGGCCTTCAAGGCGCGCTGCACCGAAGCCAAGGCCCGGCTCGGCCTGATCATGCAGGAAATCTGCCGCCTGGTCGGCACCGTGCTGACCGAATGGCAGGCGGTAACGAAGAAGCTGCCGGCCTTCAAGGCGCAGGCGGCAGCCGTTGCCGACATCGAGGCGCAGGTCAAGCGCCTGCTGGCCAGGAGCTTCGTCGTCGATACGCCCTTCGAGCGCCTGCAGCACTACCCGCGCTATCTGAAGGCCATCGTCGTCCGCCTCGACAAGCTCAAGGCCAACCCGGCGCGCGATGCGCAACTGATGGCCGAGTACGGCCCGCTGTGGAGCAATTACGAACGCCGGGCGATCCAGCTGGCCAAGCTCGGCACGCCCGACCCGCAGGTCGAGCAGTTCCGCTGGCTGCTGGAGGAATTGCGCGTCGGCCTCTACGCGCAGGAACTGCGCACGCCGGTGCCGGTCTCGACCAAACGTTTGCAGAAACAATGGGAGGGCATCAAGCATGGGTGACGTGATGCTGGCCTTGGGCCGCACTTTCGCCGACTTGAAGCGCGGCCGGGTCTGGCTCTATGTGCTGACGCCGGCCCTGTTCTCGCTGCTGCTGACCGTGGTGCTGGCCATCTGGGCGCTCGGTGCCGTCGTCCAGCAACTGCTCGGCTATCCGCCGATGACCTGGCTGGCCGCCTGGGGGCTGCTGTGGCTGGCCACGCTGCTGGCCTATCTCGGCGGCTGGCTGGCGATCTTCGCCGTGGCTTACCTCGGCGCCTCGCTGCTGGCGGCCATCGTCATCATGCCGCTGATGCTGAAATTCCTGGCCGCCGGCGAATACCGCGACGTGGCGCCGATGGGCAAGGACAGCTTCGTCGCGGCGGCGGTCAACAGCCTGCTGGCTGCGGTGATTTTCATCGGCGCCTGGCTGCTGAGCATTCCGCTGTGGCTGATTCCCGGCTTCTCGCTGCTCGTGCCGCTGTTGCTGATGGCCTGGCTCAATCGCCGCACCTTCGCCTATGACGCGCTGTCCATGCATGCCAGCGCCAGCGAATGGACAGCGCTGCGCCAGCAGCACAAGGCGCCGCTGTTCATGCTCGGCCTGACCATGGCGCTGCTCGCCCACATTCCGGTCGTCGGCCTGCTGGTGCCGGCGCTGGCCGCGCTGTCCTTTGTCCATTACGGGCTGGAAGCCCTGCGCCGCGCCCGTCGCGGCGCCGTCGTCAGCATCGAGGGAGAACGTCTATGAGCCGCACGTTTGGCGCCGTCATCATCGGCGACGAGATTTTGTCCGGCAAACGCCAGGACAAGCACTTCGCCAAGATCGCCGAACTGCTCGGCGCGCGCGGCCTGCAACTCTCCTGGGTCGAATACCTGGGCGACGACCGCGCCCGGCTGGCCGAAACTTTCAGGCGCACCATGGCCGCTGGCGACGTGGTCTTTTCCTGCGGCGGCATCGGCAATACGCCGGACGACCATACCCGGCAGGCGGTTGCCGCCGCGCTGGGCGTCGGCCTGGAATTGCACCCGCAAGGCTATGAGGAATTGCAGGCCCGCTTCGCCGGCGAGGAAATCACCGACCAGCGCCGGCTGCTGGTCACCTTTCCCGCCGGCGTCGACATCGTGCCCAATCCGTTCAACCGCATTCCCGGCTTCATGGTCCGTGACCACTATTTCGTGCCGGGTTTCCCGCAGATGGCGCATCCGATGATCGAGTGGGCGCTCGATACCTTCTACCGGGACGCCTTCAAGCCGCGTGGCGACAAGATCGAGAAAGCCTTGCTGCTGACCGGGCCGGCTGCCTACGAAAGCGCGCTGCTCGACCTGATGGAGCGCATCGTCGCCGCCTACCCGGAACTGCGCCTCTTCTCACTGCCGTCGCTGGTCGGCAAGGAGCGCAAGCACCTGGAGCTGGGCGTCGAGGGCGCGCCGGAAATAGTCGAGCAGGCCATGGCCGAAATCCGCGCCGAAGTCGAGCGGCGTGGCATCGCCTGGACCTGGCGGCCGTAAGGGGGAAACCGATGAAACCAGCCGCCCATCCGACCGCCCTGCGCACCCAGCAACTGCTCGCGGAACGCGGTTTCGCCGTGCCGGTCGTCGAGTTCGATCAGCCGACGCGCACCAGCGAAACCGCGTTCCGCGAGCAGTTGCTGGGTGCGCAGGGCGGTCGGATGGGCGGCTGGTTTCATCGGTTTCCCCCTTACGGCCGCCAGGTCCAGGCGATGCCACGCCGCTCGACTT
>DASUZG010000221.1:0-3080 GCA_036376995.1 Azonexus sp.
GGCGCCGGCGGCGTCCAGCGTCAGGTGCACGGCCGGTTCGTTGGTCTGGCCGTCGAAGCCGGGCTGGGCATCGGTCAGGCGGTCACCAGTGAGGACCACCTGCTTCTTGACCACCAGCGGGTTGCCGCCGCGCTCGGTGTACAGCTCGGAGCCGAACGGCAGGCTGCCGGCCAGCGCCGCTTCGAGCACGCCGGTCGAGTCGTCGACCATGCGGATTTCCAGGGTCGCGGTGCGGCCGAGGATGTCCTTGGCCTTGGCTGTGTCCTGCACGCCGGGCAGCTGCACGACGATGCGGTCGGCGCCCTGCTGCTGGATCACCGGCTCGGCGACGCCGAGTTCGTTGATCCGGTTGTGCAGCGTGGTGATGTTCTGCTTCAGCGCGAATTCGCCGATCTTCTTCTGCGCTTCCGGCTTCAGCGTCGCCACCAGGCGCAGTTCGGTACCGTCGCCGGTCTCGGCCAGCAGCAGGTCGGGCTGGCTGTCGCCGATGGCGGCGCGGGCCTTGCTGCGCGTCTCGGCGTCGCGGAAATTGATGACGATGCGCTCGCCTTCGCGGTTGATGCCGGCGTGGCGCAGGTTCTTGTCGCGCAGCACGGTGCGCAGGTCGGCCGAGGTCGAGTCGAGGCGCTTGGTCAGCGCGCCCTTCATGTCCACCTGCAGCAGGAAATGCACGCCGCCGCGCAGATCGAGGCCGAGGTACATCGGCAGCGCGTGCAGCGAATTGAGCCAGCGCGGCGAAGCCGACAGCAGGTTCAGGGCGACCACGTACTGCGGATCGGCAGCATCCGGGTTGAAGGTCTTTTCCAGCGCGTCCTTGGCCTTGAGCTGGGTGCCGGTGTCGGCAAAGCGGGCCTTGACGCCGACGGCATCGAGCTGGATGCCGTCATGGGCGATGCCGGCGCTCTTCAGGGCGTCCTCGACGCGGCTGCGCGTGCGCTCGTCGACCTTGAGCGTGGCCTTGGCGCTGGAGACCTGCACGGCCGGCGATTCGCCGTAGAAGTTGGGCAGGGTGTAGATGAAACCCAGCACCAGCGACACGGCGACGATGATGTATTTCCAGAGGGGGTAGCGATTCATGGCGGCTTGAAAGCGAAGAAGGCGGCCAGCGGCCGCCTTCCGGGGTGATTACAGCGACTTCAGCGTGCCCTTCGGGAGCACGATGCCGATGGCCGGCTTTTGCACGGTGACTTCGGTGCCTTCGGCGATTTCCAGCGTGACGTAGGCTTCGCCGACCTTGACGATGCGACCGACCAAACCGCCGCCGGTGACGACTTCGTCGCCCTTCTGCAGGGCTTCGATCAGCGCCTTGTGTTCCTTGGCCTTCTTCATCTGCGGGCGGATCATCAGGAACCACAGGACGACGAACATCAGGATCATCGGCAGGATCTGCATGAAGCCGCCGGTCGGGTCGGCAGCGCCAGCAGTCTGGGCGTGGGCAAGGCTAATCATTGGGAATGTCTCCGGATAACGAAAAATTCAGAACGGGCGATTCTAGCACTGGCCGGCGGATCGGTCGCGGGCGAAGGCGGCTGACCATTCATCCAGTTTTTCCGATTCGATCGCGACCCGCATCTCGGCCATGATGGTCTGATAGAAGTGCAGGTTGTGGATGGTGTTCAACATGCCGCCGAGAATTTCGCCGCAGCGGAACAGGTGATGCAGATAGGCGCGGCTGAACTGGGTGCAGGTGTAGCAGGTGCAGGAAGGGTCGAGCGGGCCGGTGTCGGTCTTGTAACGGGCGTTCTTGATCTTGACGTCGCCGAAGCGGGTAAACAGGTGGCCGTTGCGCGCATTGCGGGTCGGCATCACGCAGTCGAACATGTCGATGCCGCGCTTGACCGCAAAGACCAGGTCTTCCGGCGTGCCGACACCCATCAGGTAGCGCGGCTTGTGGGCCGGCAACTTCGGCGCGACGTGCTCGAGGATGCGCGCCATGTCGTCCTTTGGCTCGCCGACCGACAGGCCGCCGATGGCCATGCCGTCGAAGCCGATGTCGTCGAGGCCGGCCAGCGACTCGTCGCGCAGGTCCTCGTACATGCCGCCCTGGACGATGCCGAACAGTGCGTTGTTGTTTTCCAGCTTGTTGTGCTCGTCGCGCGAGCGGCGCGCCCAGCGCATCGACAGGCGCATCGACTTGGCTGCCTCCTCGCGGGTGGCCGGGTAGGGCGTGCATTCGTCGAAGATCATCACGATGTCGGAATTCAGCACGTGCTGGATCTGCATCGAGATTTCCGGCGACAGGAAGAGCTTGGCGCCGTCGTGCGGCGAGCTGAACTTGACGCCTTCCTCGGTGATCTTGCGCAGCGCCCCTAGCGAAAACACCTGGAAGCCGCCGGAGTCGGTCAGGATCGGCTTCTGCCAGTTCATGAAGTCGTGCAGGCCATTGTGTGCCTTGACCACGTCGAGGCCCGGGCGCAGCCACAGGTGGAAGGTGTTGCCCAGGCAGATCTGCGCGCCGATGTCGTGCAGGCTTTGCGGTGTCATCGCCTTGACCGTGCCGTAGGTGCCGACCGGCATGAAAACGGGGGTCTGCACGACGCCGTGGGCCAGCGTCAGCGTGCCGCGGCGGGCGGCGCCGTCGGTCTTGAGAAGGTCAAATTGCATCGGAGTCGTGTCCAGTTCGTTCCAGCAGCATGGCGTCGCCGTAGCTGAAGAAGCGGTAGCGCTCGGCCACCGCGTGCGCGTAGGCGGCGCGGATGGCGGCGAAGCCGGCGAAGGCCGAAACCAGCATCAGCAGCGTCGATTTCGGCAAGTGGAAATTGGTGATCAGGCGGTCGACCACGCGGAAGCGGTAGCCCGGCGTGATGAAGATGTCGGTCTCGGCGCTGCCCGGGCGCACCGTGCCGTCGATGTTGCCCGCCGATTCGAGCGCCCGCAGGCTGGTGGTGCCGACCGCGATGACCCGGCCGCCGGCGGCGCGCGTGGCGGCAATGGCTTCGGCCGTCGCCGTTGGAATCTCGTAGCGCTCGCTGTGCATGCGATGCTCGGCGATCTTCTCGACGCGCACCGGCCGGTAGGTGCCGGCACCGACGTGCAGCGTGACGAAAGCGGTGTTGACGCCCTGTGCCTTCAGGGTGTCG
>DASUZG010000222.1:0-3141 GCA_036376995.1 Azonexus sp.
GCTGTTCGCGCTGTTTTACGTGGTCGCCATCGCCATTCTGGTACTGCACTTCACCGGCTTCCTGGCCCGGCACAATCTCGAATGGCTGGTCCTGGTCCTCGCCGTGGCGGTCTTTCCCGCCGTCATCTACCTCTAGCGTCAACGCAAAGGGCCGCCCCGAGGGGCGGCCCTTTGCGTTTATCGGGCGCCGGGTTCAGACCCGCTCGACGATGAAGCGCTTGATGGCATCCACATCCGGCGCCATGACGACGACGCGCTGCGCCAGCTTCTCGATGCCGGCCAGGTCGGCCGGACGCACCGGCTCGGTACCCAGCGCCTCGCGAATGGTTTCCTCGAACTTGGCCGGCTGCGCCGTTTCCAGCACGATCATCGGCACGCCGGCCTGACGCTGCTCGAGCGCGACTTTCAGGCCGTCGGCGGTGTGGGTATCGAGCATCACGTTGTAGCGCCCCTGGGCGAAACGGATGGTGTTGATGCGGTCGATATGCGTGCTCTTGCCGGAAACGAAAGCGAATTGCGGCATCTTGGCCCAGTGCGGGGTCGCCGACAGATCGAAGGCCTCGCCCTTGTCCACCTTGGCCCACAGTTCGCGGACGATGGCCGGATCGCGGCCGACCAGGTCGAACACGAAGCGCTCGAAGTTGGAAGCCTTGGAAATATCCATCGACGGGCTGGAGGTGACGCTGGTTTCGACCGAGGTACGCGGACGATAGACGCCGGTGCGGAAGAACTCGTCGAGCACGTCGTTCTCGTTGGTGGCCAGCACCAGTCGGGCGATGGGCAGGCCCATCTGGCGGGCGATGTGGCCGGCGCAGATGTTGCCGAAATTGCCCGAGGGCACGGCGAAGGCGACCTGCTCGTCGTTCGTCCTGGTGGCCAGGAAATAGCCCTGGAAGTAATAGACGATCTGGGCCGCGACGCGCGCCCAGTTGATCGAGTTCACGGCACCGATCTTGTACTGCTTCTTGAAGGCGGCATCGTTGGAAACGGCCTTCACGATGTCCTGGGCGTCGTCGAACATGCCGGTGACGGCGATGTTGAAAATGTTCTCGTCCTGCAGCGAATACATTTGGGCGCGCTGGAAGGCGCTCATCTTGCCGTCCGGCGAGAGCATGAAGACGCGCACGTTGTGCTTGCCGCGCATGGCGTATTCGGCGGCCGAGCCGGTGTCGCCGGAGGTGGCGCCGAGGATGTTGATCGACTCGCCGCGCTTGTCCAGCACGTACTCGAACAGGTTGCCCAGGAGCTGCATGGCCATGTCCTTGAAGGCCAGGGTCGGGCCGTTGGACAGCTCTTGCGTGTACAGGCCGTCTTCGAGTTTGGTCAGCGGCGTGATCTGGGCCGCATCGCCGCCGTTGCGGGTGTGGCGATAGACCTCCGCCGTATAGGTCTTGGCGACCAGCGCCTTCAGGTCGGCCGGCGGAATGTCGGTGATGAACTTGGACAGGATTTCATGGGCCAGATCGGCGTAGGAGAGCTGGCGCCAGGCGTCGAGTTCGCCGCGGCTGATCTGCGGATAGCTTTCCGGCAGATAGAGGCCGCCATCCGGGGCCAGGCCACCGAGAAGGATGTCGCAGAAGGCCTGGGGCGCGGCATTGCCGCGAGTCGAGATATAGCGCATGGCGAAGCCCTGAAAAGCGAAAAGACGCGATTTTACAGTGTTGGGCGCCGGACGCGAACGGCCTGCGCCAGCGACACGGCGAACAACAGCATGGCGACGGCCGCGAAGGTTACGCCCGCCATGGGGAAGCCGGCCAGGGCCAGGATCGCGGCCGCGAGGAACAGCAGCGCCCGCCAGCGACCGCCGACAGCCAGACGGCGGCGCATTTCCAGCCGGGCCGGCGACTGCGGACCAGGCCAGCGCCATACCGGCAGCAACTGACTGAGCGCGCCGCTGACCAGCGGCAGCAGGAAACCGAGCAGCCAGGCCAGCAAGGTCGGCCGCGCCGGCGCCACCCCGGCGCCGTGAGCGATACCGGCCGCCAGCACCAGCACCAATCCGGCGGTGGCGGCCAGCAACGAAGCCGTGACGCCGTCGGCGACCAGCATCCGAAAACCGAAACCGCGCCCCCACTGCCCGATCAGACCGAGCAAGGCCAGCAACAGCAGCCCGGTGCCGACGGCGGCCAGCACCCAATGCAGGGCGCTGCCGAGGGCGATCAGCAGCACTCCGCTCCCCACCTGCCACAGGCGCCGGCCGAGCCAGGCCGCGGCACCGGGATCGGGCCGGCCGCAGGCGGTCGGCAGCAGGACCGGCAAAGTGCCGAGGGCTGCCAGGCCGACCAGGCCCAAGGTGTTGAGATGCAGGTGCAGCAGGCGCCAGGATGCCCACTGCTGCGGCCACAACGCCATCGCCAGGACGGCCGCCAGGGCCAGGATCAGGCAGGCGAGCGCCGCCACGTACCAGCGCCAGCCGGGATGCGGCTTACCTAGTGTGGCCCGGGCGCGGGTGACGATCCAGCCGAGCAGGACGAGAGCCAGCAGCAGATCGAACAGCGCGACCGGATGCAGAAGCCAATGGGGCAGGATGCCCTGCAGCGTAGCTGCGACCAGCAGGCCGGCGGCCTGGGCCGCCGAGGGCAGGCGGGCAAGCCAGCGGGACGGGCTGCCGGTGCGCGTCAGCACCGGCACGAAATGCATCATGGCCGCGAAGATCAGCGGCACGATGCCGGCCGCGAAGGCCAGGTGCAGCACCGCCGCCGGTGCGCCCTTACCGGCCAGCGTCAGGGCGACGCTGGCGAACAGGGCAAGCAGGGTCAGGCTGGCGGTGGCGATCAATCAGCCGACGACGGAAAAGTCGATGACGATGGCGCCCGGCTCACGCTGACGGTACTCGATGGCCAGGTGATCGCCGTAGCGCTGCTGCAGTTGGGCGAGCAGCGGCAGCGGGTCGTGGTCGTTGCAGAAGCGCATGGTTTCGCCGGGCATCAGGGAATCGAGCGCGCCGAAGATGGCGGCATGGCGGAAACGCTTGGCGACGCCGCGGGCGTCGAAGGGGTACAGGGCTTCGGGGGTCGTGTGGTTGCAGGCCATCGGTTTTCTCCTTGAGGGGTTGCGCCAGAATCGGGGCGTCCGCGGATTCTGCCGGCCGGGCCGCTACGATTCCTTGATCGGTGTCGTAATCCGCGCAAATGCCGGCGC
>DASUZG010000223.1:0-3253 GCA_036376995.1 Azonexus sp.
GATCGCGCATCGCCACCTGCGGCAGCGGCACCTGAAGCCATACTGCCGGCCGAGCCCGAGCCCGAGCCCGAGCCCGAGCCCGAGCCCGAGCCCGAGCCCGAGCCCGAGCCCGAAGCCGAAGCCGAAGCCGAAGCCGAAGCCGAAGCCGAAGCCGAAGCCGAAGCCGAAGCCGAAGCCGAAGCCGAAGCCGAAGCCGAACCGGAACCGGAACCGCTCCAGCCGGACTCCCAGTCTGAATCAGCGCCGATAGTGCTCGCCATCGACACGGCGGATCTCGATGTGGTGGCCCCTGCCGCCGTCGCCGTGGCCGAAAACCCCGAGGCCGCGACGCTGGCCGCGCGCGAAGCCGGCCTGGTGGCGGCCCGCGAACTGAGCGAGGCGCCGACCTACAACCGCTGGGCGGCCGGCACGCTGGCCGGCGGAACGTCCGACTTCGCCCCGGAATCGCATCGGCGGGCGCTGTGGCCGTTCGTGGCCGCCGCGCTGCTGCTGACGCTGATCCTGGTGGCGCAACTCGGCCAGCATTTCCGCGCGGAGATCGTGCGCTGGCTGCCGGCGACCGCCGCCTATTACGAACTGCTCGGCTTGCCGGTGCCGCTGGCGCGCAATGCCGACCTGGTCGCCATCGAGGCGTCCGACCTGCAGTCGGACAATGCCCGTGGCCTGTTCGTACTGCAGGCCACCGTACATAACCGGGCAGCCTATGCGCAGGCCTGGCCGGCGCTCGAACTGACCTTGACCGATGCCGGCGACAGCGTCGTCGCCCGCAAGGTCATGACCGCCGCCGAGTACCTGCCGCCGTCCATCAGCCCGGAATTGTTCCCGGCCAACGGCGAGGTCGCCGTCCGCCTGTGGATCGAGGCGCGCAATCTCGGCGCCGCCGGTTACCGCCTTTACGTCTTCTATCCCTAATCGCCATGTCTACACTCATCTGCGGCTCGCTTGCCTTCGACAACATCATGGTCTTTCCGGACCGCTTCAAGAACCACATCCTGCCGGAACAGATCCACATCCTGAACGTTGCCTTCCTGGTGCCGGAAATGCGCCGCGAATACGGCGGTTGCGCCGGCAACATCGCCTACAACCTGATGCTGCTTGGCGGCAACCCGCTGATCATGGCCACCGTCGGCGACGATGCCGTGCCCTATTTCGAGCGTCTCGACCGGCTCGGCCTGGCGCGCACCCACGTTCGCCACGTGCCCGGCAGCTTCACCGCCCAGGCCTTCATCACCACCGATCTCGACGACAACCAGATCACCGCCTTCCATCCCGGGGCGATGAGCTTCTCGCACCTGAACAAGGTCGACCATGCGCCGGGCGCCCGGCTCGGCATCGTCGCTCCGGACGGCCGCGAAGGCATGATGCAGCACGCCCGCGACTTTGCCGCGGCCGGCGTGCCGTTCATCTTCGATCCGGGCCAGGGTCTGCCGATGTTCAGCGGCGACGAACTGCTCGACTTCATGCGCCTGGCCGACTACGCCTGCTTCAACGACTACGAGGCCAAGCTGTTGGCCGACCGCACCGGCCGCAGCCTGGCCGACTTGGCCGGCGAAGTGAAGGCGCTGATCGTTACCCGCGGTGGCGAAGGCTCCGATATCTATGCCGATGGTGCCTGCCACACCATTCCCTGCGTCGCCGCCGATGCCATCGTCGACCCGACCGGCTGCGGCGACGCCTATCGCGCCGGCCTGCTGTACGGCATCGCCAACGGCTTCGACTGGCCGAGTACCGGCCGCCTTGCGGCAGTGATGGGGGCGATCAAGATCGCCCATCGCGGCGGCCAGAACCACCAGCCGAGCCGCGAGGAAATCGCCGCCCGCTACCAGCGCGCCTTCGGTTCGCTGCCCTGGTAAGCCCACGGCCGGCTGGAGCACCAGCCGGTCGGTGCAACAATGGCGCAAGATCGGCGCAATAGCGCTGTAATGCGCCGTTTGCACACTGTTCTCCACAACCTGAATGGAGAACAGCATGGAACAACAACATCTCGGCGTCGCCCGCCAACGCGCCGGCCGCCCCAGCCTGGCGGTCGGCCTCGCCCACGGCCAGAGCGAAATCCTCGAGGCGCAGCGCCTGCGCCACCGCATTTTTGCCGGCGAACTCGGCGCCAAGCTGCCGAGCCGGACGCCGGGCGTCGATCACGACATCTACGATCCCTACTGCGACCATTTGCTGGTGCGTGACACCCAGTCTGGCGAGGTAGTCGGCACCTACCGCATCCTGGCGCCGGAAAATGCGCGCCAGATCGGCTACTACTCGGAAAACGAGTTTGATCTGACCCGCCTACAGCACCTGCGTTCGCGCCTGGTCGAGATCGGCCGCTCCTGCGTCCATCCGGACTATCGCAGCGGTGCCGCGATCATGCTGCTGTGGTCGGGGCTGGCCGAGTACATGACCAGCCGCGGCTACGACTACCTGATGGGCTGCGCTTCGATCAGCATGGCCGACGGCGGCCACGCCGCGGCCAGTCTGTATAATCGGCTGGCTGCCGACCACCTCGGGCCGCAGGAATATCGCGTCTTTCCGCGTTGTCCGCTGCCGCTGGCGGCGCTGCAGCAGGATCGTCCGGCCGAGGTGCCGCCGCTGATCAAGGGCTACCTGCGGGCCGGCGCCTGGATCTGCGGTGAACCGGCCTGGGATCCCGATTTCAACACCGCCGACCTGCCGGTCCTGATGCCGATGGCCAAGGTCGCCGGCCGTTACGCCAAGCACTATCTGGGACACGCCGCCTGACCGAAACCACTTTCCTGATCCGTTGCTGGCGCCTGTTCCGCGTCGCGCTGCTCTTCGCCAGCGGGCTGCTGACGACCCTGCTGCTGTACCCGTGGTGCGGCCCGGCCGCGCGCCGGCGCCTGAAGGCGAGCTGGTCGGTCGCCCTGCTCGATGCGCTGGGCGTCGAGGTCGAGGCGAATCTCGGCCATTCCGTGCCGGGCGCCCTGCTGGTCGCCAACCATATTTCCTGGATCGACATCTACGTGATCAACGCGGCCCTGCCGGCCGCCTTCGTGTCCAAGGCCGAGGTCCGTGGCTGGCCGCTGATCGGCTGGCTGGCGGCACGGCACGACACCATTTTCCTGCGTCGCGGCAGCCGCGGCCACGCCCGCTTGATCAATGCCGAGATCGCCGAAGTCCTCGGCCGCGGCCAGCACGTGGCCGTTTTTCCCGAGGGGACGACCACCGACGGCTGCAGCCTGCTGCATTTCCACGCGGCCCTGCTGCAACCGGCGCTGGCTGCCGGCCGGCCGGTGCTGCCGGT
>DASUZG010000224.1:0-5679 GCA_036376995.1 Azonexus sp.
CGGCGATGCGTCAGGCGGCCAGCCGTTGCAGCAGCTTGGCGTGAATGCCGCCGAAACCGCCGTTGCTCATGATCAGGATGTGGTCGCCGGGGCGGGCAGCGCCGGCGATGCGCTCGATCAGGGTGTCGAGATCCTCGGCCACGGTGGCGCGCTCGCCCATCGGCGCCAGCGCGGCGCCGGCGTCCCAGCCGAGGTTGCCGGCGTAGCAGTAGGCGGCATCGACTTCACGTAGGCTGTCCGGCAACTGGCTCTTCATGGTGCCGAGTTTCATGGTATTCGAGCGCGGCTCGAGTACGGCCAGGATGCGCGCATCGCCCACCTTGCGGCGCAGGCCGGCGACGGTGGTCGCAATCGCCGTCGGATGGTGGGCGAAATCGTCGTAGACGGTGATGCCGCGCACCGTGCCGCGCACTTCCATGCGCCGCTTGACGTTGCCGAAGCGGGACAGCGCTTCCAGGCCCTTGTCGAACGGCACGCCGACGTGGCGGGCGGCCAGCAGCGCGGCGCAGGCATTGGCCCGGTTGTGGGCGCCGGACAGTTGCCAGGTGGTACGGCCGATCTCGCCGTCCGGGCCGGACAGGATCAGCTCGCCGCTGGCGTCGTCGCCGTCGACGCGATAGCCGGCCGGATCGTTGAAACGTTGGACCGGCGTCCAGCAGCCGCGCTGCAGCACGCGTTCGAGACTGGCTTCGCCGGCGTTGGAGACGATCAGGCCGGAGGCTGGCAAGGTGCGCACCAGGTGGTGGAATTGTGTCTCGATGGCGCCAAGATCGCTGAAAATATCGGCATGATCGAATTCGAGGTTGTTCAGGATCGCGGTGCGCGGCCGGTAATGGATGAACTTCGAGCGCTTGTCGCAGAAGGCAGTGTCGTATTCGTCGGCCTCGATGACGAAGAACGGCGTGTCGCCGAGCCGAGCCGAGACGCCGAAGTTGAGTGGCACGCCGCCGATCAGGAAGCCGGGCGCCATGTTGGCATCTTCCAATATCCACGCCAGCATCGAACTCGTCGTCGTCTTGCCGTGCGTGCCGGCCACACCCAGCACCCAGCGGCCCTGCAGGATATTGTCGGCCAGCCACTGCGGGCCGGAGACATAGGGCAGGCCACGGTCGAGAATCGCTTCGAGCAGCGGATTGCCGCGCGAGATGGCATTGCCGACCAGGAACAGATCCGGCTGCAGGGCGGTCTGGGCTGGATCGTAGCCTTCGATCAATTCGATGCCGGCGCCGCGCAGCTGGTCGCTCATCGGCGGATAGACGTTGGCGTCGCAGCCGGTGACCTTGTGGCCGGCTGCCACGGCCAGCTGGGCGATGCCGCCCATGAAGGTGCCGCAGATGCCGAGAATGTGAATGTGCATGTCACGTACTGTGGTTAGAATGGGGGCGATTCTACCTTGATCGAGCTGCCATGCCCCGCCATGAAAGGTTCCGCCCGGCTTCCGCCACCCGGGCCAGCATCGCCAGCGCCGCCGCGCGGCTGATGGCCGAGGACGGCATCACCGACTATCACCACGCCAAGAAGAAGGCGGCCCGCCAGTTGGGCCTGGCCGAGCATGTGCAGTTTCCCGATAACGCCGAGGTCGAGGCCGAGTTGCGCGCCTACCGCAGCCTGTACCGCGGCGACGAGCATCCGGAACTGCTGGCCGCCCTGCGCCGGGCCGCGCTCGAGCTACTCGAACTGCTGGCCGATTTCCGTCCCTATCTGACCGGTTCCGTGCTCGAAGGCACGGCCGGCGAGCATTCGAGCATCGATGTCCTGCTGTTTGCCGATAGCGCCAAGGAAGTCGAGATCTTCCTGCTCAACCGCAACATCGCCTTCACCCATGTCGAGCCGCGCCACGACAAGGCGGAGGCCGTGCTGGTCGTCGAGACGGAGGTCGCCGAGGCCAATCTGGTCATTTTTCCCGTAGACTACGAGCGGGTCAGCCTGAAGTATCGCGACGGCCGGCCGCGCGAACGGATCAAGGCAGACACCTTGCGCGCCTTGCTTTCATAAGTCGCCGCGAAAGCGCCGGACTGGACAAGTTGTAGCGATTTGCGGCAAACTTGCCGCCATGACGAAGCGAAAAACTGCTTCCGGGCCGGTCGAAAAGCCCCGCATCCTGGTGATGCACGGGCCCAACCTGAACCTGCTCGGCACCCGTGAACCCGAGCATTACGGTCGCGCGACCCTGTCTGACATCAATCTAAGCCTCGCCCGTCTGGCCGAGGCGGCCGGTGTCGAGCTGGACGCCTTCCAGAGCAACCACGAGGGGGCGCTGATCGAGCGTATCCACGCGGCTCGGGAACAGGGCGTGCGCGCCATCATCATCAACCCGGCCGCCTACACGCATACCAGCGTAGCCCTGCGCGACGCGCTGGCGGCTGTTGCCATTCCGTTCGTCGAGGTGCACCTGTCCAACGTGCATGCCCGCGAACCCTTCCGGCATCACTCGTATTTCTCCGATCTGGCGATCGGCGTCATCTGCGGCCTGGGCCAGGACGGTTACCGCCTGGCGCTGGAATACCTGCTCAACAATATCAACATCGGCATCGAATAGACCGGTTTCGGCCGGCTTCGTGCGTCCAACGGACGCGATACAGAAGGGAGTCACCCATGGATTTGCGTAAACTCAAGAAACTCATCGACCTCGTTCAGGAATCCGGCATTTCCGAGCTGGAAGTGACCGAAGGCGAAGAAAAGGTCCGCATCGCCAAGCATTACGGCGCCGTCGCGGCGCCGGTCCAGCAATACATGGTCGCCCCGGCCGCCGCGCCGCAGGCGCCGGCCGCCGGCGCCTCGTCGGTCAATCTCGACGACGAGGACGAGCTGCCGGACGGCCACGTCGTCAAGTCGCCGATGGTCGGCACCTTCTACCGTTCGCCGTCGCCCGGCGCCGACGCTTTCGTGCAGATCGGCAGCGTGGTCAAGAAGGGCGACACGCTGTGCATCATCGAAGCGATGAAGCTGCTCAACGAAATCGAGGCCGATGCCGACGGCACGGTCAAGGCGATCCTGCTCGACAACGGCGAGCCGGTCGAATTTGGTGAACCGCTGTTCGTGATCGGCTGAGCGGCCTCTCATGTTTGAAAAGATCCTCATTGCCAACCGCGGCGAAATCGCGCTGCGTATCCAGCGCGCCTGCCGCGAACTGGGCATCAAGACGGTAGTCGTCCATTCCGAGGCCGACCGCGACGCCAAGTACGTCAAGCTGGCCGACGAGTCGGTCTGCATCGGCCCGGCCGCGTCTTCTGCCAGCTACCTGAACGTGCCGGCGATCATTTCGGCGGCCGAAGTCACCGATGCCGAGGCGATCCACCCGGGTTACGGCTTCCTGTCGGAAAACGCCGATTTCGCCGAGCGCGTCGAGACCTCGGGCTTCGTCTTCATCGGCCCGCGCGCCGAAACCATCCGCCTGATGGGCGACAAAGTGTCGGCCAAGGACGCCATGAAGGCAGCCGGCGTGCCCTGCGTGCCGGGTTCCGACGGTGCGCTGCCGGATGATCCCAAGGAAATCGTCCGCATCGCCCGTGCCATCGGCTATCCGGTGATCATCAAGGCGGCCGGCGGCGGCGGCGGGCGCGGCATGCGCGTCGTGCATACCGAGGCGGCGCTGGTCAATGCGGTGGCGATGACGCGCCAGGAAGCCGGCCAGTTCTTCGGCAATCCGGCCGTGTACATGGAAAAATACCTGGAAAATCCGCGCCATGTGGAAATCCAGGTGCTGGCCGACCAGCACAAGAATGCGATCTATCTCGGCGAACGCGACTGCTCGATGCAGCGCCGCCACCAGAAGGTCATCGAGGAAGCGCCGGCGCCGCACATCCCGGCCCGCCTGATTTCCCGCATCGGCGAACGCTGTGCCGACGCCTGTCGCAAGATCGGCTACCGTGGTGCCGGCACCTTCGAATTCCTGTACGAGAACGGCGAGTTCTACTTCATCGAGATGAACACCCGCGTCCAGGTCGAGCATCCGGTCACCGAAATGATCACCGGCGTTGACATCGTCCAGGAGCAGATCCGCGTCGCCTTCGGCGACAAGCTGCGCTATCGCCAGAAGGATGTCGTCTTCCGTGGTCACTCCATCGAATGCCGCATCAACGCCGAAGATCCCTTCACGTTCGTGCCATCTCCCGGCAACATCGATTTCTATCACCCGCCTGGCGGCCCCGGCATCCGCGTCGATTCGCATATTTACCAGGGCTACCGCGTGCCGCCGCACTACGATTCGATGGTGGCCAAGGTCATCGCCTACGGTGATACCCGCGAACAGGCCATTCGCCGCATGCGCATCGCCCTGTCGGAAATGAGCATCCAGGGCATCAAGACCAACATCCCGCTGCACCAGGAATTGATGCTCGACGCCCGTTTCGTCGAAGGCGGCACCAGCATTCACTATCTCGAACAAAAGCTCGCCGACAAGGGCGAAGTGAAGAGCTAGGCGATGGGCTGGCAAAGCGTCAGCTTCCTGACCGAAGCGGCCAGCGCCGAGCCGCTGTGCGATGCGCTGCTCGAGGCCGGCGCCCTGTCGGCCTCGATCGAGGATGCCGATGCCGGCACGCCGGACGAGCAGCCGCAGTTCGGCGAGCCCGGTTCAGTCAATTCACCCGGCTGGAAGCATTCGCGCATCGTCGCCCTGCTCGAGCCGGAGGCCGATGTCGCGGCGCTGCTCGCGACGGCGGCGGCCGCCGTCGGTCTCGCCGCCATCGCCGACTATGCCGTCGAGCCGGTCGCCGAGCAGAACTGGGTGCAGTTGACCCAATCGCAGTTCGACCCGATCCGTGTTTCGCAGCGCCTGTGGATCGTGCCGTCGTGGCACGAAAGTCCCGATCCGGCGGCGATCAACCTGATTCTCGATCCCGGCATGGCCTTTGGCACCGGTTCGCACCCGACCACCCGGTTGTGTCTCGAATGGCTGGAGCGCAACGTCACCACCGACTGCTCGGTGCTCGACTACGGCTGCGGCTCCGGCATCCTGGCCATCGCTGCCGCCCGTCTCGGTGCCGGCCGCGTTGCCGGTGTCGATATCGACAGCCTGGCGGTCGAGGCGGCGCGGGCCAATGCCGAGCGCAACGGCGTCACCGCGCTGTTCGCCGACTCGGCCCAGCCGGTCGCCGGCGAGTACGACATCGTCGTCGCCAACATCCTGTCCAACCCGTTGCGCGTGCTGGCCCCGGCCATCTGCGCCCATGTCCGCTCCGGTGGCCGGCTGGCGCTGTCGGGTATCCTGCGCGAGCAGGCGGAAGAGATCATCGGCATCTACGCCGCCTGGCTGCCACTGGAAATTGCCGAGGTCCGCGAGGACTGGGTGTGCCTGGCCGGACGCAAGCCCTGATGCGCACCCGCTGCCCGGCCTGCGGCACGGTCTTCCGGGTTACCTCCGAACAGCTGCGGCTGAAGGCGGGCAAGGTGCGCTGCGGCCACTGCCAGACGGTCTTCAACGCCTTCGACGAGCTGCAGCCCGAGGAAGTGCCGGCCGTCGCACCCGCCGCACCGGTCCATGGCGTGCTACCGGATACTGCCACGCTTGCGGCCGGCGACCTGTCGCTGCCGGATCGCGCATCGCCACCTGCGGCAGCGGCACCTGAAGCCATTCTGCCGGCCGAGTCCGAGTCCGAGTCCGAGTCCGAGTCCGAGTCCGAGTCCGAGTCCGAGTCCGAGCCAGAAGCCGAAGCCGAAGCCGAAGCCGAAGCCGAAGCC
>DASUZG010000225.1:0-9201 GCA_036376995.1 Azonexus sp.
CCACCCGCAGGGGTACGCCGAACCGGCGCGCACGCCGCTGCTGCCGCAGGAGCTGGCCGAAATCATGGGCGGACGCGTTCCGCTCGCCGCCGACCGCAGCGAGATTCCGGCCAGCCTTGCGGAAACGCTGATCGGCCCGGAAACGGCGCGCGAAATCGGCCTGCTCGGCCGCTGACGGCAAGCGGCGCGCGGCGCGCGGCGCGCTTCCCCGGCCATTCCCGGGACCAGAACTTGTTGCCGGCACGCGGATCAAATGCCTGTCAGCTGACGACGGGTGCCCGAGGGGGTTCCCGTTTCCGCGCAGAACCCAGGCGCCGTTGGCGAAGGCATCCCACTGTCGCCCGACGGCCGGATTCTCCCATCCCGATCTGCGCGGAGGCCATCATGAACTGGTTCAACAAGCTGCCCGGTTTCCCGCGCACGCCGGCCGGGCTGGAGCGCACCATCCTGCGCCTGCTGCCGCGCATCGTGCTGCTCGGCACGCTGGCGCTGACCGTCCCCTCTCTGTTCGCCCGCGGCTATTCCTTCGTCGCCCCGGAACTGGCCAGCGCGACCCTGGTGATCACCGTCGACATCTACGGCATCAGCCTGGCCGTGCTGCACTGGACTGCCGCCTTCATCGTCGGTATCGCGGCGTTCATCGTCATGGTCATGAAGGGACCGGCCTACGTCGCCGACCCCTATCCGCTGAACGACAGCGACGAGCCGGACGATGGCGCCGGCCGGCGCGGCTGAGCCGGCACGGTCACGGGTTGCAGCGACCCGGCATGCCCCGCCGGCAGGACCCAAGCAATTGCGAACAATTATCATTCAGTTGACTTGGCCGCACATTTGCATGAGAATAATTCTCAACTTGTAGCCAGCCAACGCGAACCGTCAGCCAGCCAGTCCATTGATCCAGGAGGAGCTGTGCCGACTTATTTCCCTGTCCCGCATCGCGTCGCTGCCACCCCGTTCCGCAGCGTGGCGCCATGAGTCCGGAATCAGACGACATCCCGCTCCAACTGCGTCTGGCGGCGATCCTCACCCTGCTCTCGTCGTCGGCCCTGCGCGGCGCGACGGCCAACAAGACCGCGGCCCTGCAGTTGCACCTGGAAGCCGCGGTGCGCGCGCCCGACGGACTGCATCCGTATCTGAAGGATGCGCTGCAGCAAAGCCTGGCCGGCTGGCAGAAGGTGGATTGCCATCCGGCTTCCGTGCCCGTCGATTTCTGCCCGTTGACCGCGCCCGGTCAGACCCTTCACTAACTCAGGAACAGCTATCACATGTCGCGTTACACCGGTCCCCGTCTCAAAATCATGCGCTCGCTGGGAGTCGATCTCCCCGGGCTGTCACGCAAGTCGATGCAGGAACGCCCGCAGCCGCCGGGGCAGCACGGCGCCCGGAAAGTCACCGGGCGCAAGTCGGAATTCGGTCTGCAACTGATGGAAAAGCAGAAGCTGCGCTACAACTACGGCGTCTCGGAACGCCAGCTGCGCCGGGTGGTGCTCGACGCCAAGAAGCAGAAGGGCGCGACCGGCAGCCGGATCGTCGAACTCCTGGAACGGCGCCTGGACAACCTTGTCTTCCGGGCGGGTTTCGCACCGACCATTCCGGCTGCCCGGCAACTGGTCAATCACGGGCACATCGTGGTGAACGGCCGGCGGCTGACGATTCCCTCCGCCCGCCTGCGCGCCGGCGATGTGTTCGGACCGGGCGAAGCCGGCCTGCAACTGGCCGCCGTGCGGGCCGCGCTGGACGAGCCGGCGCTGGAGCGGCCGGAATGGATCGCCTTCGATGCGGCGACCCGGACGGCCCGCCTGAGCCATCTGCCGGACGGCCACGATGCCGCGCCCTTCCCGCTCGACCTGCAGCGCGTCGTCGAGTATTACGCCACCCGGATCTAGCGGCGCGCGGCCGCCAGGCCGCGGCGGAACTAGACCGACATGCCCATCGGCTGGCAGCTGTCCGGGCTGCCGACCAGCTTTTCGATGATCGCCCGGACCCGGCCCATGGCTTCCTGCAGCACGTGCTCGAGGCTCTCGAAATGGATGCCGTTGGCGCTGCTGCCGCGGCCGGCGGCATGGTTGGCGATGACGTTGATGGCCGCGTACGGCAACCCGAGTTCGCGCGCCAGCACGGCTTCCGGCATGCCGGTCATGCCCACTAGGTCGGCGCCGTCGCGCTCGAAGCGATTGATCTCGGCGGCGCTTTCGAGGCGCGGCCCCTGGGTGGCGGCATAGACGCCGCCGACCTTGAGCGGGATGCTGAGCGCTGCCGCCGCCTCGACGATGCGCCGGCACAGCTCGCGGTCGTAGGGTTCGGTGAAATCGACATGGGTCACCGGCGTGCCGCTGCCTTCGAAGAAGGTCGATTTGCGGCCCCAGGTGTAGTCGATGATCTGGTTCGGCACGACGATCTCGCCCGGCTGCAGGTCGCCGCGGATGCCGCCGACGGAAGCCACGGAAATGATGCCGGTCGCGCCGTGGTGATGCAGCGCCCACAGGTTGGCGCGGTAATTGACCATGTGCGGGGCGATGGTGTGGCCGTAGCCGTGGCGCGGCAGGAACATCGCCGGCTGGCCGCCGATTTCGCCGAAGACGATGGCGCCCGACGGTTCGCCATAGGGAGTGCGGACCACCTCGCGGTGCGAGACGTCGAGACTGGACAGCGTAGTGAGGCCGCTGCCGCCGATGATTGCCAGCATGTCAGTTGTTCCTTTCGGCCAGAAGCGAGGCCAGCGTGGCTACCGCGCCCTTGAGCGCGGGATGGGTTTTGCGGTACTGCGCCAGGTCGGCGGCAGTGTCTTCAAGCTTGCGGTACAGCGCCTGCCGCCGCTCCGCCGTGAACGGCAGGTCGCGCAGGGTCTTGCCGAGATGGTAGCCGACCAGCGTGTCGCGGCCGATATCCTTGGCCTGCCACGGAATCACGGTACGGTCGACGAGGTGCAGGCAGCGCACCGTCGGCAGGCTGGCCGCCAGTTCGGCCACCAGCCGGTGCAGTTTCTCGCGGTAGGCGACCACCGCCTGGCCGTTCCCGGCGGCCTGGGCGCCGGTAGTGTCGGCCGGAGCGCCCATCAGCCAGCAGACCACGGTATCCGGCGCGAAGGCTTCGATCTGCCGGCGCTGCTCGTCGCTCAGCGCGGCCAGGTCGGCCGCCAGCAATTCGACATCGCCGCCGGCGACGCGGGCCTGCGTCGCCGCCAGGCATTCCGGCAGCGCATCGACAGCGAGCACGGCGAGGCCGCGCGCCGCCAGCGCCTGGGTCGAGAAACCCGGGCCGCAGCCGATTTCGAGCACGCGCCGGCCGGGTACCAGGCCGGCCATCCATTCATAGTCGCCGCGCTTGGCGTAGCGCTCGCCTTCGCCTTCCCAGTAGCCGAGAAACTCGGCGACGGTGGCACCGCTCATCAGTCTTCCTTCATCGCGTAGATGGCCGGCAGGTTGCGCCAGGCGCCATCGACGTCCATGCCGAAGCCGAAGACGAAGCGGTCGGGCACGGTCAGGCCGACGAAATCGGCGGCGATCGGCTTGTGCTTGCCGTTCTGCTTGTCGGCAAATACCGCCAGCAGCACTTCGGCGGCACCCAGCCGGGTCAGGCTTTCCTTGACCGCAGCCAGCGTCACACCCTCGTCGAGGATGTCGTCGACGACCAGCACGGTGCGGCCCTTGACCGAGGTCCACGGGGCCATGCGCCAGGAAATCTTGCCGCCCTGGGTTTCCGGGCCGTAGCGGGTGGCGTGCAGGTAGTCGAAATCGAGCGGGAAATCGAGCTTCGGCAGCAGCTGGCCGCAGAAGATCACGCCGCCGGTCATCACGCACAGCACCAGCGGGTTCTTGTCGGCCAGGCGGCGGCGGATGCTGCCGGCGACTTCGGCCAGCGCCGCCTGGACGGCGGACTCGGGGTAGATCAGGTCGGCATTGGCCAGCAGGTCACGGGCTTTTTCCGGTGTCATTCAGCAGGTCTCCAGGCTTTTCAGGTAGGCATTGAATTCGGGGCCGACTTCCGGGTGGCGCTGGCCGAAGGTCACCATCGCCTGCAGGTAGCCGAGTTTCGACCCACAATCGTAGCGGGTGCCGGCATAGCGATAGGCCAGCACCTGCTCCTCGGACAGCAGCGAGGCGATGCCGTCGGTCAGCTGGATCTCGCCGCCGGAGCCGGGACGGACTTTCTCGAGGTGGTGGAAGATGCGCGGCGTCAGGATGTAGCGGCCGACCACGGCCAGCGTCGACGGCGCTTCCTCGGGTTTCGGCTTCTCGACGATGGCGCCGATCTGCTCGACGCGCTCGGCCACCGGCCGCGCCTCGACGATGCCGTAGCTGCGGGTGTCGGCGCGCGGCACGTCCTGCACGCCGAGCACCGAGCAGCGGTAGTAGTCGTAGGTGTCGGTCATCTGCTTGATCACCCCCGGCTGGCCGTCGAGCAGGTCGTCGGCCAGCACCACGGCGAAGGGCTCGTCGCCGATCACCGGCTTGGCGCACAGCACGGCGTGGCCGAGACCGAGGGCAGACGCCTGGCGGATGTAGATGCAGTTGATGTTCTTCGGGATCATGCTGCGCACGAATTCCAGCGTCTCGTGCTTGCCGCGCGTCTCCAGCTCGTTCTCCAGCTCGTAGGCCTTGTCGAAATGATCCTCGATGGCCCGCTTGGAACGGCCGGTGACGAACACCATGTCGGTGATGCCGGCTTCCACCGCTTCCTCGACCGCGTACTGGATCAAGGGCTTGTCGACGATGGGCAGCATCTCCTTCGGGCTGGCCTTGGTCGCCGGCAGGAAGCGCGTTCCCATGCCAGCTACCGGAAAAACCGCTTTTCTGACTTGTTTCACGCTCATTCCTCCCCGTTCAGAAGTTTCAGCAATTCTGCCTCATCGATCACCGGAACACCGAGCTCCAGCGCCTTGTCGAGCTTCGAGCCGGCTTCCTCGCCGGCCACCACATAATCGGTCTTCTTCGACACCGAGCCGGCGACCTTGCCACCGGCCGACTGGATCATGTCCTTGGCCTCGTCGCGCTTCAGGGTCGGCAAGGTGCCGGTCAGCACCACGGTCTTGCCGGCCAGCGGCGAGACCGCAACGCTTTCGGTGGGCACGGCCGGCAGCGCCGCCAGCAGTTCGTCGCGGCGCCGGGCGACGCCCGCCAGCAGGCCGCGATTGCCGGTTCCCTGCAGCCACTCGCCGAGGGCATCGATGACTTCGCCCGGCAGGCCGGCGCCCGACAGCGCCGCCGTGTTCAGCGCCTCGGTCGCCAGCGTCGCACCATCGACCTGGGCAGCCAGTTGCCTGGCCCGTACCGGCGTCAGCTTGGGCACGCCGAGCATGCCGTACAGTTCCGACCAGGCCAGCCGCTCGGCCAAGGCGGGATGCGGCGGATGTTCGTCGGCCGGTGCCACGCCGACGGCCAGCAGCGCATCGACGGCCTCGACGTTGCGCTCTTCGGCGAAGAAATCGGCGATCGCTGCCGCCACCGTGCGTCCGATGTCCGGCAGCACGGCCAGCAGCGGCGCCGGTGCGCGGCGCACGCGCTCGACACTGCCCAGCCAGTCGGCCAGCGTCTTCGCCGTCGATTCGCCGACATGGCGGATGCCCAGCGCGAACAGCAAGCGGGCGAGCGTCGGCCGGCGGCTGGCGGCGATGCCGGCGAGCAGGTTCTCGGCCCAGCGGGTGGCGACCTGCCCGGCCTTCACCGTCTCCGGCACCGTGCCGTCGCGCTCGTCGGCGCGCCGCTTCATTTCCAGCAGGTCATCCAGCGTCAGCTTGTACAGGTCGGCAACGCCATGCACGTAGTCGAATTCGACCAGGCGCTCGACGTAGCGCTCGCCCAGGCCGTCGATTTCCATCATCCGGCGGCCGGCGAAATGCAGGATGGCCTGGATGCGCTGGGCGCGGCAGGAAAAACCGCCGGAACAGCGGGTAATCGCCTCGCCCTCCTCGCGCACCACGTGGGCGCCGCAGACCGGACAGGCCTCGGGCATCACGAAGGGCCGGGCATCGGCCGGCCGGCGTTCGGCGACGATGCCCAGCACTTCCGGAATCACGTCGCCGGCGCGACGCACGATCACCGTATCGCCGACGCACAGACCGCCCTTGCGCGCCACCTCATCGGCATTGTGCAAGGTGGCGTTGGTCACCGTGACGCCACCGACGAATACGGGCTGCAAGCGCGCCACCGGCGTCAGCGCGCCGGTGCGGCCGACCTGGATGTCGATCGCCTCGACCACGGTCAGCGCTTCCTGCGGCGGATACTTGTGCGCCACCGCCCAGCGCGGTTCGCGGGTACGGAAACCGAGACGACGCTGCAGTTCCAGGCTATTGACCTTGTAGACCACGCCGTCGATGTCGAACGGCAAGCTGTCGCGCAGGCCGGCGATGCGACTGTGGAAGCTCGCCAGAGCCTCGCCGCCAGCCAGCACGGCACGGTGTTCACACACCGGCAGGCCGAAGGCGGCCAGCGCATCGCGCACGCCGGCGTGCGTCGCCGGCACCGACCAGCCGTCGACGGCACCGATACCGTAGGCGAAGAAGCACAGCGGCCGGCTTGCCGCCACCGCCGGGTCGAGCTGGCGGATGCTGCCGGCCGCCGCATTGCGCGGATTGACCAGCGTCTTGTCGCCGCGCGCCAGTGCCGCCGCGTTGTACTTTTCCAGATCGGCACGGCGCATATAGACCTCGCCGCGCACTTCCAGCAGCGGCGGTGCGTCGCCCGCGAGGCGCAACGGAATCTGGCGCAGCGTGCGCAGGTTCTGCGTCACATCCTCGCCGGTCGTGCCGTCGCCGCGCGTCGCGCCGCGCACCAGCACACCGTGCTCGTAGCGCAGACTGATCGCCAGGCCGTCGAATTTCAGCTCGGCCGCATATTCGACCGGCGCTGCCACCGCGGACAGTTCCAGTTCGCGGCGGACGCGGGCGTCGAAATTGAGCGCGCCGGTCGAAGCGGTATCGGTCTCGGTCTGGATCGACAGCATCGGCAGGTCATGGCGCACCGGCGCGAATTGCGCCAGCGGCCGGCCACCGATACGGCGAGTCGGTGAATCGGCGACGGCCAATTCCGGAAATTCCGCTTCCAGCGCCTGCAATTCGCCGAACAGCCGGTCGTACTCGGCATCCGGAATGCTCGGTTGGTCGAGGACGTAATAGGCGTGGTTGTGCCGTTCGAGCTCGGCGCGCAACTCGGCCGCGCGCGCGCTGGCGGCTCCCGGCACCGCCATCAGGAGAACAGACGGCGGGCCTGGGCCGAACCGGCGGGCAGGCCGAAGCTGGCCATGGTCGCCTGCGGCTTGCCGATGAATTCGCGACGGATGTGATCGAGCTGGCTGTCGCCCAGCGGCTGGCGATTGTCATCGACCAGCGTGCCCTGCAGCGTGTCGGCGAAGCGGCGGGCCAGTTCGGTCATCTGCATGAAGACGCGCTCGCCGTGATCGACGCGCGGCACGTCGAGGACGAACGTCAGGCCGTGCGTCGTCAGGTTGCGCAGCGTGTCGGCGGAGAACTGCGTGGTCTCGTAATTCTGCAGGCTGAATTGCGGGCGGCCGATGTCGTCGTGGCGGGTGAACGCGCCATTGACGCCGAGCACCATGCCAGCGGCCTCGGCCAGCGCCCGGATCTTGGTGCCGGGGAACGGCGCACTGCGGCTGACCAGGTTGAGGCCGATCTCCAGGTCGACGGCGGCGCAGAAGCGGTCGATCTCCGCTGCCTGGTCGAGCACGCGCGACGGCGGCATGTCGGCCACGGCCATCAGGTCGTCGGCCAGTGCCTGCATGGCACCGGTGAACATTGCCAGGTCGCCCTCGCCGACCGGGCCGAGGCGGTTGACCAGTTGCAGGCCGATGCGCAGGCGGCGGACCGGCAGTTCGCTGTCGGAACGCAGGCGCTCCCATTCGCGGGTGCGTTCGTTGAAGCCGACCCAATGCACCGGCTTGCTCAGGCGCTGCAGCGCCTCGCGCTGTGAATGCAGGATCTGGGCGGCGGCGACCGGCTCGACCAGTTCCATGGCGACGACGAATTCGAGGCGCGGGTCAAGCAACTCGGCCGGCACTTCGCCCGCTGGAATTTCGATCGGATCCTCGGCCTGGAGGTCGTCGTGCACCGGCGGCGCGGCACGCACCGCCAGCCGCGGCGCCACCGGCTCGACGAATGCCGGCTCGGCAGCCGGGGCAGGCGGCTCGGCCAGCACCGGTTCGACATAGACAGGAGCGACCGGCGCCGGATCGGCGAACACCGGCTCGACGCGTTCGCCGAAGGGCGCCGCGCTCTCGGCCAGCAATTCCGGCTCCGCGGGCTCAGCCGCCGGTTGGGCGGCGCCGCCGAGCAGCACATCGTCGTGATGCGGTTTGAGCACCTTTTCCGCCAGCTTGCGGTGGCGCTGTTCCTGCCACTTGTTGTAACCGAACACGCCGACCACCGCCGCCGCGCCCAGCCCGATCAATCCCATCTGGAGTTCGGTCATTTAAGCCGCATCCCTCATCTTCAAAGCTTCCTCGATATCCACTTCCACCACGCGCGAAACACCGGATTCCTGCATGGTGACGCCGACCAGCTGTTCGGCCATTTCCATCGCGATTTTATTATGGGAAATAAATAGGAACTGTGTGGCACCCGACATTTTCTTGACCATGCCGCAGAAACGCTCGGTGTTGGTGTCGTCAAGCGGCGCATCGACTTCGTCGAGCAGGCAGAACGGCGCCGGGTTCAACTGGAACATCGAGAACACCAGCGCGATGGCGGTCAGTGCCTTTTCGCCGCCGGAGAGCAGGTGAATGGTCGAATTCTTCTTGCCCGGCGGCTGGGCGATGACCTGCACGCCGGCATCGAGAATCTCCTCGCCGGTCATCACCAGTTCGGCCCGGCCGCCGCCGAACAGTTCCGGGAACAGCTTGCCGAAATGGCTGTTGACCGTGTCGAAAGTCGATTGCAGCAGGTCGCGCGTTTCGCGGTCGATGCGCCGGATGGCGTTTTCCAGCGTTTCCATGGCTTCGGTCAGGTCGGCCGCCTGCATGTCGAGGTAGCCCTTGCGCTCGGTCGCCGTCTCCAGTTCCTGCAGCGCGGCGAGGTTCACCGCGCCGAGTTCGGCGATGGCGTTGCCCAGCCGGGTGATCTCGCCCTGCAGGCTGGCCGGCCGTGCCGTGCCGAGATCGCCTTCGAGCGCCGCCTCGTCGGCCGCGGCTTCGAGCAGTTGCATGGCGAACTGTTCGGCGTTGAGCGCCGCTGCCTGTTCCTTCAGCTTC
>DASUZG010000226.1:0-6703 GCA_036376995.1 Azonexus sp.
TCAGGTCGAAGCTGAGCGCGCTGCGCACGAGATCGACGCCGCCGCCCTGCAGGGCGGAGAGGTCCTCGACGATGACGTCGCCGGCCTGGTCGACGAGATAGGTGTCGTTGCCCTTGCCGCCGCGCAGGAAGTCGGCGCCGAGTCCGCCGTCGAGGAGGTCGGCCCCGGCACCGCCATCGAGCAGGTCATCGAAGGCTGTTCCGGTCAGTTGGTTGTTGCCGGCATTGCCGGTGATATCAAGCCGGTGATTGACGGCTGATGCATTCACGTTGAGGGTGAGGCTGCTGGTAGTCACGGCGGATGCGCCCGTACCGGTGCCGATCACGACATTCTCGACGCCATTGGTGGATGCGCTTAGTACCAGGGTGCCGGATACCGTTGCAGCGAAGCGAATCTCGTCGTTGTCAGCATCGTCGCTTCCGCTGTCGTCGATGAATTCAGCAGTGGTATGGTCTGCCGCCCGCTCGATCAGATAAATATCGGAGCCCTCCCCGCCGTCCATGGCGTCGCTGCCCGCGCCGCCATTCAGCACATCGTTGCCGCCCATGCCATACAGCAGATCGCTGCCGGCGCCGCCATCCAGCCGGTTGGCCAGCAGGTTGCCCCGGATGGTGTCATGGCCGGCGCCACCCACCGCGTTCTCGATGTCGCAGGTATAGGCGATGGCGATGTTGTAGGTCATGCTGTTGCATGACGAATAGGCGCCCGGTGCCAGATCGATAGTGCTGGCCGTCGTCCAGCCGCTCAGGTTGAGAGTGTCGATGCCGCCGGCGTCGTAGATGGCGAGGATCGGGTTGCGATTGAGGGTGAAGTTGTAGAGATTGGCCAGTGCCCCCCCGATGTTGCTGCCGAAGCCATATACCGTGTTGCCGGTCCGGGTGGTCGGGTCGGCACCGTAAATGGCCTGGATGGCCATGATGTCGTTGACCATCGGCGTCTGCGGAGAATAGAGCCAGCCATCGGCATCGATCCAGTCGGCCCAGGCGACCAGACCTTCGCCGTTGAGCGCCCCGAAGCCCCAGCTGGGACCGAAATAGGACATGACCGAGAGCAGGGTGCTGTCCTCAAAGCTCGATGGTGTCCAGTCGCCGCCGCCGTTGTAGTCGCCCATATGATCGAGCCCCAGGGCATGGCCGATCTCGTGGACATAAGTGAGGAAACTGTCCCCGCCGATGTTCGGTGCCGCAAGTTCGTCGTAGAGGCTGCTGAACCAGACGCTGCCGCTGTCCGGGTAATAGGCATGGGCGTATTCGACATCGATGTCGCTGAAACCGAATTCGATATCCGCATAGCTGGTGGTCAAGGTGAAGCTGGGTTCGATCAGGTCGTCCCACGTGGTGATCGCCAGTTTGGCGGACTGCTGCGCAGTGCTGCCGAGGGGCTGGAAGCCGTAGACCTCGAACTCGCCGTCCATGCGCCAGTACGAGGTCGGGAAGGCATAGGTGATGGTCGGGCCGTACCAAGCATAGCCGGATACCAACTGATCCACGACTTGTTCGTTGGTCCAGGAGTCAAGCGCCATTCATTTACCCTCTCTCATCACGACATCCCAGCGTGTATTCCATGAAAACATCATTTTCTCGGAGTCGTCGATTATGCGCGCAATTGGACAATTTTGCTGCACGCTTATGTCGATGTCGTCTTTTGATGATGGGAGGCTCATGCGATGATATCGGCTCGATTCAGCGAAAATTAATGCGCTGGCACTTTCCCTGGCCGGAACCTGATCAACGCATATGGTCTAAATGACTGTTCGGTGTGTGCATCTGGCAGATTCAACATGCTGTAGATTCTTCCGAAGAGCCGCGGCAATCCGGTGCCTCGTTCGGCCGTCGGCAATCACTCTGATGGGGGTGTCCGTATGCCTAAAGCAAATTCGCGTCTGTTGGCCATTCTGGTATCGGGCTGCACCGCATTCTCTGCCATGGCCGCCGATCAGCCGGGGGCTGCGCCACCGGCGGCGGGCGTCACGGCCCCGGCCAGCGCGGCCCAGCTCGAACAACTGCTGGCGCCGATCGCCCTCTATCCCGATTCGCTGCTGGCGCAGATCCTGATGGCCTCGACCTACCCGCTGGAAGTGGTCGAAGCTGCCCGGTGGAGCAAGGCCAATCCCAAGGTGCAGGGCGAGGCGCTGGAGGAGGCGATGCAGAAGCAGGCCTGGGACCCGAGCGTGAAGTCTTTGACGGCCTTTCCCCAGGTGCTGGAAATGATGAACGAAAAGCTGTCCTGGACGCAGCAACTGGGCGATGCCTTCCTCGCCGACCAGCAGGGGGTCATGAAGGCAGTGCAGAAACTGCGCCGCGCGGCCAATGAGCAGGGCAATCTGAAGAGCAGCAAGGAGCAGACGGTGACGGTCGAAGGCCCGCCGACGGAGACCATCATCAAGATCGAACCGGCGAACCCGACCGTCGTGTATGTCCCGAGCTACAACCCGACCGTGGTGTACGGCAGCTGGCCGTATCCGGCCTATCCGCCGTACTCCTACTATCCGCCGGGCTATGCCTATGCACCGGGAGCCGCATTCTGGACCTTCACGGCCGGCGTGGCGGTTGGTGCCGCCCTGTGGGGGGATTGCGACTGGGGTGACAACGACATCAATATCAACCGCAACAATTACAACAACTTCAATCGCACCAATATTTCGAACAGCAAGTGGAGCCACAACGTCGATCATCGGCGCGGCGTCTCCTACAAGGACCAGCGGGTGGCACAGAAATACAACCGCGGGACCAATACCCGCGACGTACAGGCCCGCGAGCAGTTCCGCGGCCGTGCCGAAGCCGGGCGTGCCGATATCGCGCGCGGGAATGTCGATCGGAACGACCTCTCCGGTAGTGCCAACCGGGGTGGCCGCGGCGGAGCCAGCGCCGGGACGCGCGACCGGGGCGGTGCCCGCGATGGCGGCATGAGCGCCGGCACCAGCGACGTGTCGCGTGGCAGCAGGGACTTCAGCGGTGGCCGTCAGGCAAGCAGTTTCGGCGGTGTGGATAGCGGGCGACAGGCCGGCGACTTTTCCAGCCGGGGCGCTTCCAGCCGGCAGAGTATGAGCAGCGGCGGAGGGAGAAGCTTCAGTGGTGGCGGCGGTGGGGCTGGCGGCCGTGCGGGAGGCGGCGGTGGTGGACGTGGCGGCGGTGGCGGCCGGCGCTAGTTCGCGGCGCGCGTCATGACGCTCGATCTCTTCATTCGATCTTCTTCGGGAGCACGCTTCATGTCCAAACTCAGTTTTCATTTCCGCCACATCGCGAAGCCCATGTTTACCGTGGTCAGCGCGATGCTGATTTCCACCGCCTTGTGGGCCGCCGAGCCAGCGGGCATTAGCTATCCGTCCGTCGATGCCGCTTCGCAGGCGCTGTTCGACGCAGCCAATTCGGGCGATCGAAAAAAAGTCGCCGCCATTTTCGGTCCGCTCAGTGCCAAGCTGGGATCCGGCGACCCGGTTCAATCGCAGCGGGAGCGCGAGGCCTTCATCAAAGCCTACCAGGAAAAGCATGGCGTACGCATGCAGGGCGAGGACCGTGCCACGCTTGTCCTCGGCAACGACGAATGGCCTTTCCCGGTGCCCCTGGTTCGCCAGGGCAATGCCTGGCGCTTCGATACGGCCGCCGGACTCGAGGAAATCATCAATCGCCGGGTCGGCCGCAACGAAACCCATGCCGAGCAGACGTTGCTGGCCATTGTCGATGCGCAACATGAGTACGCCGCCGAAGACCGTGATGGTGACGGTGTGCGCGAATATGCGGAGAAATTCGCCAGCAGCCCGGGGCGCATGGACGGCCTGTACTGGCCGCCTGAAACCAGCAGCATCCCGAGCCCGCTGGGGCCGCTGGTGGCGAGCGCCGTCAAGGAAGGCCAGAAGTTCAAGGGAGGCGGCAAGCCCCAGCCCTACTGGGGTTATCACTTCCGCATGCTGAGCGCGCAAGGCAGCGAGGCCAAGGGGGGCAGCTACGGCTACAAGGCCGGGGGCAACATGCTCGGCGGCTTCGCGGTCATTGCCTATCCCGCCGAATATGGCAGCTCGGGCGTCATGACCTTTGTCGTCAACCACGAGGGCGTCGTGTTCGAAAAGGATCTGGGGCGCGATACGGCGCGCCTCGCCAGCAGCGTCAAGCAGTTCAATCCCGGGGCGGGCTGGGTCGAGAGTGCCAAGGTGATGGTCAGCCAATAGTGCGCTCTCCTTTCGGTGAATCCTGAAACGCCAACCCGCAGCGGTTGGCGTTTTGCATGGTGGCTGACGCGCGCGGCGGCCTGCGCTACCCTCCCGCTTTTCGCCATTTCCGTCCTTCCGTGAGCCGGCAGGATTCCCGCTTCATGAACATCATTCTCTTCCCGGCGCTGGCCTGTCCGCTCGACGGCGCGCCGCTGCAGCAGCAGGACAAGGCCTGGCAGTGTGCCGCCGGCCACAGCTTCGACATCGCCAGCCAGGGCTACACGCATCTGCTGCCGGTCCAGCACAAGCGCTCGCGCGAGCCCGGCGACAGCAAGGAGATGGTCGCCGCCCGCCGGCGCTTTCTCGAGGCCGGGTATTACCAGCCGATCGCCACCGCCGTCGCCGAAGCCGTGCTGGCCGACGTGCCGGCGACGGCGACCCTGAGTTGCCTCGATGCGGGCTGCGGCGAAGGCTACTACCTGCGCCAGCTGACGGCGGCCGGCGGTGCGCGGACGCTCGCCCTGCTCGGGCTGGATATCTCCAAGTGGGCGGTCCAGGCGGCGGCCAAGAAGGCAGGAGGCGGTACCTGGGTGGTCGGCAGCAATGCCAATCTGCCGGTGTTGCCGGCCACGCTCGACTGCGTGCTGTGCCTGTTCGGCTTTCCCGTCCATGGCGAATTCGCCCGCGTGCTGAAGCCGGGCGGCCGGCTGTTGCTGGTCGATCCCGGCCCGGATCACCTGCGCGAGCTGCGCCAGATCATCTACCCCGAACTGAAGGCCGAGCGCGGTAGCGACGAGGCGGTGCCGGAGGGTTTCGCCTGCCTGTCGCGCCGCCGCGTCAGCTACCCGTTGTCGCTCGAGGGCGCCGAGCCGATCGCCGATCTGCTGACGATGACGCCGCACCTGTACCGGGCCAGTGCCGCCGGGCGGGCCCGGGCGGCGGCGCTGACGGCGCTGGCGCTGACCGTCGATGTGCGGCTCAATTGTTTCGTGCGCCTGCCGGCCGCCAGCAGCGATCGTCCTTGACGCCGCCGGGAACGCTTCCTATTCTGAATCGCGGGCCTGACGATCCTGCCATCTTTGGCGCCCGGGAGCGGTCTCGGCCGCCGGACAACAGTCAGCCTCGGGAGGGCGTCCATGTCGCAGATCCACGAAGAAGCCGCGCAGCGGATGCGCCGGGATCACGACGCGATGCTCGACCTGATCCGTCGCATCCAGGGCATCTGCAACCGGCGCGGGGCAGTTGATGACTGCAAGCAGTGCCACAGCGACCGGCGCGATGTCTGCCAGGGCAGCATCGAGCAGTTGATCCATGCCTTCGTCGAGGCGACCCTCAAGCACAATGCGATGGAATCCCTGTACATGGAAGGCTATGTGCCGGCGGTGCATCGGCTGGCCCACAACCAGGCGCACATGCGCATCGCCGAGCAGTTGAAGTCCATCCGCGTGGTGCTGTCGGGCGATGGCAACAGCGTCCAGGCGATCCACGGCATCGACGAGGTGCTGGCCACGCTGCAGCTGCATTTCACCGAATTCGACCAGCAACTGGAAAACTACCTGCGGGCACCGGCCTGAGCGCGGCGTCGTACCCTTTACTGTCCGGCCGCCTCGTAGCTGGCCAGCGTGACGCCGGCGTGGGTCAGCACCTCGCGCAGGGCCTTGATGTCGGTGCGCGAGCAGGTGTTGCTGTTGTGCGGGTGGTGCAGGAAGCCTTCGATCCGGTTCAGCGTGATCTTGAAGCGGGCGCCGTGCGCCGGCTCGACGTCGGCCCCGAGGTGATGCAGCAGCGATTCGATTTCGCGCCAGTGGATGTTGGCCGGCGGCGGGTCCTGAAAAATGCTGCGCATCAGGTGGGCGTGCTTGTGGCTCATGATGGCGCTCCCGGCGGAAGTGATGCGCCTATTCTATGCCGCGCCGGGGTCAGCCGAGAACGATCTTGAGCAGGGCCAGGCAGAGCAGCGTGTAGCCGGCGGCGACCAGATCGTCGGCCATGACGCCGAAGCCGTTCTTGACGTGCTGGTCGAAATAGCGCGCCGGCTGCGGCTTGGTGATGTCGAACCAGCGGAACAGCATGAAGGCGGCCAGCTGCCAGAAGAAGGTGGCCGGCGTCAGCAGCAGCACCAGCCAGAAGGGCACGATCTCGTCCCAGACGATGCTGCCGTGGTCGGGGTCGCCGAGCGCCCGGCCGGTGACGGCGATGAACCAGATGCCGCCGAGGTAGGCGGCGACAATCAGCAACAGCAGCGGAAGATCGGCGAAATACGGGCGGAAAAGGACGAAGCTGCCCCACGCGAACAGCGTGCCGAAGGTGCCCGGCGCCTTCGGCGCCAGCCCGCTGCCGCAGCCCAGCGCCAGGAAGTGGGCCGGATGGGCGAGCAGGAAGCGCAGGTCGGGGCGGCGCCCGGCGGTCTCAGGCAAAGTGGTCGAAGCCCTTGAAGGCGAATTCGACCGGCCGGTCGTCCGGATCGAAGACGGTGACTTCGCCGGCCGGGCCGGCGACCATCTCGCCGATGCACCACAGCGGCAGTTCGAGGCGGGCGGCGATCTGGCCGATGGC
>DASUZG010000227.1:0-4037 GCA_036376995.1 Azonexus sp.
GGCGCTGGGCGTGTACTTCCTGTGCCTGTCGGCGGTGCCGATCGTCGGCTCGCTGATCACCGAGCCGGCGGCCATGACGCTGGCCGCGCTGATGCTGCGCGACAGCTATTTCCAGCAGCCGCTGTCGTCGCGCCTCAAGTACGCGACGCTCGGCGCGCTGTTCGTCAATGTCTCGATCGGCGGCACGCTGACCAATTTTGCCGCGCCGCCGGTGCTGATGGTCGCCGGTCCGTGGCAGTGGGATACCCCGTTCATGTTCACGCAGTTTGGCTGGAAGGCGGCCTGCGCCGTGGTGCTCAACGCCGCCGTGCTGACCTGGATCGGCCGCCGCGAACTGCTCGCCCACGGCCGGCCGGAGGCAGCCGGAAGCGAGGATGGGGTTCCCCGTACCGTGGCCCTTATCCATTTGGCCTTCCTGGTCGGCGTCGTCGTCTTCGCCCATCACCCGGAAATGTTCATGGGCCTGTTCCTGTTCTTCCTCGGCTATACCGAGGCCTACCAGCGCTACCAGGACCGCCTGATCCTGCGCGAGGGGCTGCTGGTCGCCTTCTTCCTGGCCGGGCTGGTGGTGCTCGGCGGCCTGCAGCGCTGGTGGCTGCAGGACACCCTGACCGGCGTCGAGCCGGATGTGCTGTATTTCCTCGCCACCGCGCTGACGGCCATCACCGACAACGCGGCGCTGACTTACCTGGCCTCGCTGGTCGATGGCGTCTCGGCCGAGTTCAAGTACGCCATCGTCGCCGGCGCGGTCACCGGCGGCGGCCTGACTATCATCGCCAATGCGCCGAACCCGGCCGGCGTGGCCATCCTGAAAGCCAGTTTCGCCGACGAATCGGTCGGTCCGCTCGGCCTGTTCCTCGCCGCCCTGCCGCCGACCGCCGTCGCCGCCGTCGCCTTTCTCGTGCTATGAGCGGGGATTCGCGCCTCGCCGCCGGCCGGGACTACGGTAAACTCGGCCATCTCCCGTAGGGGTGCGCCGCTTGGCCGTTCCGGCCGGTGGCTGCCCGATTCTCCGAAGAGCGTTGATGAAACAAACCGGATCGCGCCTCAGACGGCGCATTGCCTTGATCGGCCTGGCCAGCCTGGCCGCCGTCTGGATCGTCGCCGGCTACGAAATCGCCCGCAGCCGCCACGACACCCTGCATGAGGCGGAGGTCCGCACGGTGGCCCAGGCCAGGATCTTCGCCGAATATTCCGGCTCGACCATCAAGCGGCTCAACGAACTGGCGCTCGACCTGCGCGGCTACTGGACCGGCGACTGGCGCGCCTTCGCCGAACTGATCCAGCGCCGCCAGGAGAACATCCAGGACATCGCCTTCCAGGTCGGGGTGATCGACCGCAACGGGCTGCTGGCCTTTTCCAACCTAGCGCGCCCGAGCGACCGCATCGATCTCAGCCAGCGCGAGCATTTCCAGGTGCACCGCCAGGCCCCCGGCAGCGACCGCCTGTTCATCAGCAAGGTGCTCAAGGGCAAGGTCTCCGGCAAGTGGTCGGTGCAGTTCACCCGGCCGATCTTCCGCAATGGCCGTTTCGACGGCGTGCTGGTGGTCTCGGTCAATCCCGAGCTGTTTTCCGGCTTCGCGCCCCGGCTGCAGATTTCCGACGGCAGCGCAATCGCCGTCGTCCGCGACAGTGGCGAGATGATGGCGCGCTACCCGGTGCGCGAATCGAGCTACGGCCAGATCATCACCGACCGCCCCTTTCTAGTCGCCGACGGCCCGCTTTCCGGCAACGACCGGCGCATCGCCGCGGTCGACGGCGTCGAACGGCTGTACGGCTATTACAAGCTGCCCGAGCAAGGCCTGATCTTCGTCATCGGCGAACCGGTCAGCGATGTGCTGGCGCCGCACGTCGCCTACCGCAACCAGGTGCTGGGCGTCGCCGCCGTCATCAGCATCTTCGCCGCCTTCCTGTTCTTCGGCCTGTTCCAGTCGCTGATCGCGCTCAACCGGGTGCGCCACGAACTGGAGGAGGCCAAGGAAAAGGCCGATGCCGCCAACCTGGCCAAGAGCCAGTTCCTGGCCACCATGTCGCACGAGATCCGGACGCCGATGAACGGCATTCTCGGCATGGCCCAGCTGATGCTGGCCAAGGAGCTGAAGGACGGCGAATGCCAGGAGTACGCGCGGATCATCCTCAGTTCCGGCCAGACGCTGCTGACCCTGCTCAACGACATTCTCGACCTGTCCAAGGTCGAGGCCGGGCGGATCGAGCTGGAACGCCTGGTGTTCAGCCCGGCGCAGACCATCGCCGAAGTCGCCGCGCTGTTCGCCGACCAGGCGCGGGCCAAGGGGCTGCGCCTCGACGCCGCCTGGAGCGGCCCGGTTGACGCCTGCTACCGCGCCGATCCACTGCGTCTGCGGCAGATGCTGGCCAATTACATCAGCAACGCGATCAAGTTCACCGCCCACGGCGCCATCCGCATCGAGGCGCAGGCCGGCGCCGACGCCGACGGCGCGACCTGGCTGGAATTCGCCGTCAGCGACAGCGGCATCGGCATCGCCGAGGACAAGCAGGCGCTGCTGTTCAAGCCCTTCTCCCAGGTCGACAGCTCGACGACCCGCGAATACGGCGGCACCGGCCTGGGCCTGTCGATCGTCCGCACGCTGGCCCAGTTGATGGGCGGCGAAGCCGGTGTCAGCAGCGTGCCGGGCGAGGGCTCGCGCTTCTGGTTCCGGATTCGCGCCGAGGCCGTGGCCGGCGGCGAGGAACGGCGCCAGGCCGAGCGGCCGGCACCGCCCGCCGAGGGCGTGCGGACGACGGACGGCTACGTGCTGGTGGTCGAGGACAACGCCACCAACCGCGTCGTCATCGAGGCGCTGCTGAAGAAACTCGGCGTGCGCTACGAGAGCGTCGGCAACGGCAAGGAAGCGTTGCAGGCGGTGACCGCCGGCGCGATCCCGAAAATCATCCTGATGGATTGCCAGATGCCGGTCATGGACGGCTTCGCCGCCACCGCCGCGCTGCGCTGCTGGGAGAAGGAGAACGGCCGGGCGCGCCTGCCGATCGTGGCGCTGACCGCCGACGCCTTCCCCGAGGATCGCGCCCGCTGCCTGGCGGCCGACATGGACGATTTCCTCAGCAAGCCGATCACCTACCAGGATCTGGCGGTGGTGCTCGGCCGCTGGGGGCTGTGAGCGGCGGCCTCAGTCGAGGCTGAGGATCCAGGCCACCGCCGCCTTCAGGTCGTCGTCGCTGATCTTGTCGGCGGGGTGAGGCAGCATCGGGACCGTGCCCCAGTTGCCGGAACCGCCCTGGCGGACCTTGTCGAACAGCATCGCCGGGGCCTTGGCGTCGCCCTTGTACTTGGCGGCGACTTCCTTGTAGGCCGGGCCGACGCGCTTCTGGTCGACGGCGTGGCAGGCGACGCAGCGCGCCTTCTTGACGATGGCCTCGCTGGCCGCGGCGGGCTGGCTGGCGAGGAGGGCGGCCGCGGCGAGCGGCAGGAGCGTGAGGGTGTGCAGTTTCATGGGGATTCCTGGGTAATTCAGACGAGGCCGGCGGCTTGCAGCTCGGCCCATTCGGCGTCGGTGAAGAGGCGCGAGCGGGTGTGGAAGGCCTTGCCGGTGTTGCCTTCGAGCGAGAAGGTGCCGCCCGAGCCGTCGATGACGTCGATGATCAGTTGCGTGTGCTTCCAGTACTCGTACTGCGACGCGCTGATGTAGAAGGGCACCTCGCCGATGTTGCCGAGATGCACGTCGTACGGCCCGATGGTCAGGTCGCCGGGGAGGTAGCAGTTGGCGGCGCTGTTGTCGCAGCAGCCGCCGGACTGGTGGAACAGGAGTTCGCGGCCGTGGCGCTGCTGCAGCTGGGCGAGCAGTTCGAGCGCCGCCGGCGTGGCGATGACGCGATCGACCATGATGATCTCCGGAAAAAGCGGGGGCGGTTGCCCGCCCCCGTGAAGTGCCCGCAAACAGGCAAGTGGAGAGATGCGATGCTTAGAAGAAGCCGAGCTTCTGTTCGGCGTAGCTGACCAGCAGGTTCTTGGTCTGCTGGTAGTGGTCGAGCATGACCTTGTGGGTCTCGCGCCCGATGCC
>DASUZG010000228.1:0-3252 GCA_036376995.1 Azonexus sp.
TATTCCCAGTCCTACGTCACCTCGCTGCCCGATTTCGTCAAGCTGGCCGAAGCCTACGGCCACGTCGGCATGAAGATCGAGCGCCCGGAAGATGTCGAGCCGGCGCTGCGCAAGGCCTTCACCGAGCACAAGAACGACCTGGTCTTCATGGACTTCATCATCGACCCGGCCGCCAACGTCTTCCCGATGGTCGCCGCCGGCAAGGGGCTGACCGAAATGATCCTCGCCGAAGAACTGTAAGCGGGGAAGGACAACACTATGCGACACATCATTTCCATCCTGATCGAAAACGAATCGGGCGCGCTGTCCCGCGTCGCCGGGCTGTTCTCCGCCCGCGGCTACAACATCGAATCGCTGACCGTGGCACCGACGGAAGATCCCTCGCTGTCCCGGATGACCATCCTGACCTGGGGCTCGGACGACGTGCTCGAACAGATCACCAAGCAGCTCAACAAGCTGGTTGATGTCGTCAAGGTGGTTGATCTCTCTGAGGCTCCGCATGTCGAACGCGAACTGATGCTGATCAAGGTTCGTGCCACCGGCAAGGACCGCGAAGAGATGAAGCGGATGGCCGATATTTTCCGCGGCCGCATCATCGACGTCACCGAGACGAGCTACGTCATCGAGTTGACCGGTGCCAGTTCCAAGCTCGATTCGTTCATCGCCGCGCTCGATGCCGGCCTGATTCTCGAAACGGTTCGTACCGGTGTCTGCGGCGTGGGCCGTGGCGACCGCATTCTCAAAGTCTAACTATCTGCTTACAAAGAGGGTTTCATGAAAGTTTATTACGACAAGGACGCCGATCTCTCCCTGATCAAGGGCAAGAAGGTCACCATCGTGGGTTACGGTTCGCAAGGTCACGCCCATGCCCAGAACCTGAAGGACTCCGGCGTCAAGGTCACGGTCGGCCTGCGCAAGGATGGCGCTTCCTGGAAGAAGGCCGAAGCGGCCGGCCTGAAGGTCGAGGAAATCGCCAAGGCCGTCAAGGGCGCCGATGTCGTCATGATCCTGCTGCCGGATGAGAACATCCCGCAGGTGTACAACGAGGAAGTCGCCCCGAACCTGAAGAAGGGCGCCGCCCTGGCTTTCGCCCACGGTTTCAACGTGCATTACAACCAGGTCGTGCCGCGCGCCGACGTGGACGTGATCATGGTCGCCCCGAAGGGCCCCGGCCACACCGTCCGTTCCGAGTACCTGAAGGGTGGCGGCGTGCCGTCCCTGATCGCCGTGTACCAGGACAAGACCGGCAAGGCCAAGGACATCGCCCTGTCCTACGCCGCAGCCAACGGCGGCACCAAGGGTGGCGTCATCGAGACCAACTTCCGTGAAGAGACCGAAACCGACCTGTTCGGCGAGCAGGCCGTGCTCTGCGGCGGCGCCGTCGAGCTGGTCAAGATGGGCTTCGAGACCCTGACCGAAGCCGGCTATGCTCCGGAAATGGCCTACTTCGAGTGCCTGCACGAACTGAAGCTGATCGTCGACCTGATGTACGAAGGCGGCATCGCCAACATGAACTACTCGATCTCGAACAACGCCGAGTACGGCGAGTACGTGACCGGTCCGGAAGTCATCAACGAGCAGTCGCGCGAAGCCATGCGCAACGCCCTGAAGCGCATCCAGACCGGCGAGTACGCCAAGATGTTCATCCTCGAAGGCCGCACCAACTACCCGAGCATGACCGCCCGCCGCCGTCTGACCGCCGCTCACCCGATCGAGCAGGTCGGCGAGAAGCTGCGCGACATGATGCCGTGGATCAAGAAGAACAAGCTGGTCGACCAAACCAAGAACTAAGTTGGTTGCCGGCTCGGTAGCGCATTGCTGCGCCCGCTGGCCGTACTGACGTACTGTCTGCGCGGGCACCTGGTGCCACCTTCGCTTTGGGCGGTGTGGGAGACTGCACCGCCCAAGTTGTTTTTGGGCTACCCCTGCCAGGGTGTATCCTTTTGCAGTTCCGGATGATCGCCATCTCCCATGACCGAACTCAAGCCCCGTAAGACCCTGTTCAACCCTGAACTCAAGCGGCGCGGCATCTACATCCTGCCCAACCTGTTTACCACGGCGGCGCTGTTCGCCGGCTTCTTCGCCATCGTCCAGGCGATGCAGGGCGATTTCGAGCGGGCGGCGATGGCCATCTTCATCGCCATGGTGCTCGACGGGCTGGACGGCCGCGTGGCCCGTCTGACCAATACCCAGTCGGCCTTCGGCGCCGAATACGATTCGCTGTCCGACATGGTCAGTTTCGGCGCCGCACCGGCGCTGGTGATGTACGAATGGGCGCTGCGCGACCTCGGCCGCCTGGGCTGGATCGCCGCCTTCATCTACTGCGCCGGGGCCGCGCTGCGCCTGGCGCGCTTCAACACCACGCTGGAAGTGATGGACAAGCGCTTCTTCCAGGGCTTGCCGTCGCCGGCTGCTGCAGCGCTGGTCGCCGGCCTGGTCTGGGTGATGATCGTCGCCGGAGTGCCGGGCAACGATGTCCGCTGGTTGGCCTGCGTGCTGACCATCTTCGCCGGCGTGACGATGATTTCCAACATCCGCTATTACAGCTTCAAGGACGTCAATCTGAAGAAGAGCGTGCCATTCTTCGTCATCGCCGCGATCGCGCTGGGCTTTGCGCTGGTTGCCTACAGCCCGGAAATCGCCCTGTTCGCCTTCTTCGTTGTCTATGGCCTGTCCGGCTACGTGCTGGCGGCCGTTGGCCTGGCCAAGCGCAAGGCCTAGTGAATTTACGGAGCCGCTCATGAGCAAACAGCATCTCGTCATTTTCGATACCACCTTGCGCGACGGCGAACAGAGCCCTGGCGCCTCGATGACCAAGGAAGAGAAGATCCGCGTCGCCCGCCAGTTGGAGAAGATGCGGGTGGATGTCATCGAGGCCGGCTTCGCCGCCGCCTCGCCCGGCGATTTCGATTCCATTCAGGCAATCGCCCAGGTCATCAAGGACTCCACAGTCTGTTCGCTGGCACGCGCCAACGAAGCCGACATCAAGCGTTCCGGCGAAGCCATAAAGCCGGCCGCCGTCGGCCGCATCCACACCTTCATCGCCACCTCGCCGATCCACATGGAGAAGAAGCTGCGCATGACGCCGGACCAGGTCGTCGAGCAGGCGGTCAAGGCCATCGGCTGGGCGCGGCAGTTCACCGACGACGTCGAGTTCTCGGCCGAGGATGCCGGGCGCTCCGACATCGATTTCCTGTGCCGCGTGTTCGAAGCAGTGATCAAGGCCGGCGCCAGGACCATCAACGTGCCGGA
>DASUZG010000229.1:0-9636 GCA_036376995.1 Azonexus sp.
TCGGGCAAGTCAACGGCACAGGTTGCTGCGGTCGAGAAAATGTTCCCACAAAACCTGCCACACCGGCCACTCGTGGCCGCCGGGCAGCATGAGCCGGTCGGCGGCCGGGAAGCGTTCGGCGATGCGCGCCATGCCGGCGGCGAAACGGTCGTCGCGGCCGTAGCCGACGAACACCGGGAACGCGGCCGGCGGCTGGCGCAGCCACTGCCACATGCGGAATTCCGGATCGTCCAGCTGCCCGGCCTGCGGCGTCCACGCCGCCAGCCCGCCGGCCCGGTCGATGGCGTTCAGCGTCAGGCGGCTACCCGGATAGGGAGCGAGCAGGCACAGGCCGTCGACGCAGCCGGGGTTGTCGGCGACGTGGCACAGGCTGAGCAGGCCGCCCAGCGAAATGCCGCCCAGCCGGATGCGGCGGTAGCCCTGCCCGCGCGCCGGTTCCAGGATGTGCCGCTGCAGCGCCGGCAGCGCCTCGCCGCCGGAGATGGCGGCCAGATCGAAGGCGACGGCGATCACGTCGAGCGGCAAGCGGCGCCGTTCGACGGCCGCGAAAAAGCCGGCGGCAACGAAATCCTCCGGCGTCATGTAGGCGCCGGGCAGCAGCACCAGCAACTCGCGGGCGCCCGGCACGGTGTGGCGTAGGGTGCGCGGCGGATTCATCGCGGCCTTGCCCGGGGCACGAAGATGGCCGCCAGCAGCAGCGCCAGCACGGCGCCCGGACCGACCGTGATGCCGACCGCGTGGAGTACCGGCACCTGCGACAGGGCCAGCGTGCCGAAACCGATGGCCGTGGTCAGGCAGGCGATCAGCATCGAGGCCAGGGTTTCCGGATCGAGCTGCGGCTGGTCCGGCGGCAGGTCGAAGAACAGCGCGTAGTTCGAGCCGACGGCGATGATCAGCAGCATGCCGATCAGGTGCATCAGGTGCAGCCGCTCGCCCATGAGATGCAGGCCGGCGATGACGATCAGCACGGCCAGCACCAGCGGCAGCAGCACGGCGGCCAGGCGGCGCGGCGAGCGCAGCGTGGCGGCGAGCAGCACGACGATGGCGCCGAGGCCGGCCAGCGACAGCAGCATGGCTTCGTGCAGGTAGTCGTTGTAGAGCTGGTCGAACTCGCGCTTCATGTCGATGAACAGCGCGCCGGAGCCGGCCAGTGCCGCCTGCAGCGCTGCCGCGTCGAGTTCGCCGGCGGCCGGTGGGCGCAGCGGCAAGAGCACGCTCCAGCCACCGTTGTGGGCCAGCAGCAGCGCATCGACGGCCAGCGCCAGGTTGCTGCCGGCCAGCGCCTCGCGGTCGAGCGCCGGGGCCGCGCGGGCGGCGGCGATGTCGGCGATGAACGGTTCGAGGCGGGCGGCGGCCAGCGGCGAGGCAGCCTGGGCGGCGGCCAGGCGCTGGCGCAGTTCGCCGGGCTCGGGCAGGCTGGCACGGCGGGCGGCCTGGGTGGCCTGGCTCGGCAGGAAGCGGGCCGGGCTGTCGTAGCCGCCGATCACCCCGGCGGCGACCAGGCGGTCGAGCTGCCGGCCGGCGGCTTCGGCCTGCTGCAGCGCGGCTTCGCGGTCGCTGCCCTGGGTGATCACCAGATAGCGCGAATCGGGCGCGCCGATGTCGGCGCGCAGGGCCATGTCGCGCTGCTGGTCGGCGCGGCTGACGGGGCTGAGGGCCGCCAGTTCCGGGTGCCACAGGTCGTCGCGGTCGACGAAGAGAACGACGGCAGCGGCGACGGCCAGGCCCAGGACCGGCCAGCGCAGGTGGCGCAGCCGGCCGATCAGGCGCTCGGCCTGCCGGCCGAGCGGCGTCAGGTCGGGCATCTGCCAGCTGGCCGGACTGAGCGGCGGCAGCAGGAAGCGGGTGGTCAGCGCCGCAACCAGGATGCCGGTCAGCGCGTAGAGGCCGAGCTGGGCCAAACCCGGGAAGCCGGAGAACAGCAGCGCGCCGAAGCCGGCGATGGAGGTCAGCACGCCGAGCCGGATGGTCGGCCAGAAGCGCCGTTTCCACGCGTCGATGCCGCTGCGCCCGGATTGCACGAAGTAGTAGATCGAGTAATCGACGGCCTCGCCGATCAGCGCCGAGCCGAAGCCGACGGTGATGCCGAACACCGTGCCGTAGGCGAGGCTGACCGCGACAACGGCAGCCAGGCTGCCGGAGACGACCGGCAGGAGGCCCATGCCGAGCAGGCGCAGGGAACGGTAGATGCACAGCAGCAACAGGAAGATGGTGATGCTGCTGATGCTCGACAGGCGGGTGACTTCGGCCTTGATCGTCTCCCGCGAATTGACGGCGAAGACGCCGGGGCCGGACAGCTGCAGCGTGAATCCGACGCCGCCGGCGGCCGCGCTGGCGGCGGCGAATTCGGCGTGGATGCGTTCGATCGCCGCTTGCTGGCCGTCGGTGTCGGAACCCAGCGCCGCGGTCTGCACCAGCAGCATGGCCCGCTCGCCGTCGCGCGAAGCCCAGACGCCGGCCCGGCTGTCCGGCTGGTGGCCGCCGGCCAGGGTGCCGAGCAGCGCCACCAGTTCGCCGGTCGGGTCGCGCGGCAGCAGGGTCTTCAGCATCATGCCGGCCGGTGAGGCGAGGCGGTCGATGCTGTCGGCGATGGCCGTGCGCAGGCCGTCGACAGTGAAGCGCTCGGGCGTCACCGCCGGGCTGAGCAGGTAGCGGTGGCGCAGCAGGTAGGCGCGGTCGGCCTCGTCGCTGCCGGCTTCGCCGTTCTGCACGCTGAGGAAATCGGCGCCGCCGGCCAGGCGGCGGCGCAGCTCGCGCGACAGGCCGGCGCGCTGCTCGGCATCGCCGCCGGCGATGGCGACCATCAACAGGCGCGTGACGGCGCCCTCCTTCAGCTGGTCGACCAGCACCTGCTGCTCGGCGCTCGGCCGGGCCGGCAGGAAGAAGGACATGTCGGCGGTGAAGCGGCTGTTCCAGACGATGGCGGCGCCGGCCAGCATGGCCAGCAGCCAGAGCAGCAGGGAGCGGACGGCGCGCCCGTTCATGGGCCGGCGATCGGTTCGATGCTGAGCACCGAGCGGTCGCCGTCGGCCTGCAGGTATTCGATGCCGAGCACCTGGTTGCGGCTGCCGCTGACGACGATCTTCAGCACCTGGGCGGCGATGCGCTGGTCCGACGGCAGCAGGGTCAGGACCCACTTGTCGGCCGTGCCGGCCAGGTGCAGCGCGTAGCTTTTCTCCAGCGCCGCGCGGTTGCCGCTCAGGGTGCCGCGGATGCTGTCGACGAAGGCCAGCGCCTCGGGCTGGTTGGCGATGCTGATCGACAGCTTCTGCCGCTCGCGCTCGATGCTGACCTTGTCCTTGTCGAGCACCAGGGTTTCCGGCTTCGGCGTCAGCGTGCGCTTCTCCAGGCGGTCGGGGGCGACGTAGCTCATCTCGCCGGTCGAGACCACCGGCTTGTCGAGCAGCGCGATGTACTTCTTCTCGACGAACCTGGCCCGGCCGCCCTTGTGCGTGGCCAGGCCGGCCATCAGCTGGCCGATGTCGAAGGCGGCGCTGGCCGGCAGCGTGAGGGCGGCGAGCAGCAGGCCGAGCAGGATGCGTCTGTTCATGATGAGCGCCAGAAGTCGAAGAAATTGAACCAATTGTAGGGGGCCTGGCGGCAATAGTGGCTCAGGCGCTCGGCATAACGCTGCTGGGCGGCCGCGATCGCCGCCGTCCGTTGTTCGCCGCGCGGGGTCTGGCTGAAATCGGCCAGCGGCTCGAAATGGATGCGGTAGCGGTTGCCGCCGAGATAGAGGCCGGTCATGAAGAACACCGGGCGCTGCAGCATCGCCGCCATGCGGAAGGGGCCGAGCGGGAAGGCGGCCGGTGCGCCGAGGAAGTCGCAGGTGGCCACCGGGTCGTCGCCGAGGCGGCGGTCGGCGAGCATGCCGACCAGGTAGCCCTGGTCGAGCCGGTCGCGCGCCTGCAGCATCGAATCCATGCGCCCCAGCGCGATGATGTCCTCGGTCGCCGCCGGGTTGATGGCTTGCAGCGTGGCGTTGATCTTGCGCGCGTTTTCCTCGTACATCAGCATCGCCACCTTGAGCCCGGCGCGGCCCCGGCCGACCGCGCGCAGCACTTCGAAGCTGCCGAGGTGGGCGCCGATCAGCAGCGCGCCGGGCTGGCGGGCCAGCGATTCGTGCAGGGCCTCGGCGCCGACCACCTCGATGTCGAACAGGTCGAAGCGGTCGTTGAGCAGGTAGATGCGGTCGTGGATGGTGCTGGCGAAGGCCAGCACGTGGCGAAAGCCGTCCGACCATTCGGCCCAGCGGCCGAGCGCCCGGTGCAGGTAGTCGCGGCTGGCGCGCCGGGCGCGGGCGGCGAACAGCACGTAGTAGGCGGCGATGCCGTAGAGCACCAGGCGGCCGATGCGCCGGCCGAAGGTGAGCGAAATCCAGACCATCAGCCGCAGGATGGCGAGATTGCTCTTCTCCTGCTGCTGCAACCAGTCGGTGCCGGCCGGCGATTCCCCGCTCATGCGCCGCCGCCCGGCGTCAGGCTGCCGGAGGCCACGTCGCGTTCGCCGGCGCGCACGCGAAAGGCGATGCTGCCGCTGGCTTTGGTCTCCAGCGAGAAAGTGAGCGCTTCCTCCGGCCCGACCGGGCTGAGGAACTTGGCGGTGCCGACCTGCCAGCTGCCGCTGTGCCCGGTGACGAGCGTCGCCGCCAACAGGATGGCGCGGTCGAGCAGGACCACGCCGGGCACGATCGGCCGGCCGGGAAAGTGGCCGGGCAGCGCCGGGTGGTCGGCCGGCACGGTCCAGTCGAAGTCAGCGCCGGCCATGGCCCACCTTGGCGGCGTAGAGCGCCTGCAGATCGGTGCGCGGCAGCTTGCCGGTGCTGTTGCGCGGCAGGCGGTCGACGAGGACCAGCGGCCGCGGCAGGAAGATGGCGTCGATGCGTTCGCGCAGCGCCGCCTGCACGGCCCGCGCCTCGAGCGCCGGGGCGACGACGAAGGCGCACAGCCGGGTGACGCCGTCGATGCTTTCCTCGGGCAGGAAGAAGGCGGCGTCGACGACGCCGGGAATGGCTGTGGCCTGGTGGTTGAGATAGGCGAGCGAGGTGCGCTTGCCGGCGATGTTGACCAGGTCGGCATGGCGTCCGTGCAGCATGAAGCGGTCGCCGGGCAGCAGCTCGATCAGGTCGGACAGCGTCACCTCGCCTTCGACATGGCCGCCGCTGACCGTCGTCCATTCCCCGTCCTGGCGCAGGCGCAGGTCCGGGAGCAGATGCCAGGCCTGGCTGGCGGTCGGTCGCCGGCTGGCGATCTGGCAGCTTTCGGTGCTGCCGAAGATTTCCAGCAGCGGCGCCGCCAGGCGCTCTTCGGCGCGTGCCGCCAGTTCCGCCGACAGCGGCGCCGTCGCCGACAGCAGCAGGTCCACCGGCGGCAGCGGAATCTCGGCGGCGAGCAGCGCGCCGAGGTGGAACGGCGTGGTCACCAGCAGGCGCGGCTGCGGCACCGCTTCCAGCGCCGCGACGATGTCCTGCGGATAGAAGGGCTTGCCCGACCAGAACGGCGAGCCGCCGTGCAGGGCCAGCAGGAAGGTCGATTCGAAGCCGAAGGCGTGCTGCACCGGCACCGTGCCGACGATGGCGTGCGGCCGGGCGCTGAGGCCGAGGCGCTCGGCCTCGGCGCGGCCGTTGCGGACCAGCCGGCCCCAGGTCTTGTCGTGCGGCATCGGCGTGCCGGTCGAGCCGGAGGTGAACAGCCGGGCGGCGACCTGCTCGGCGGCGATGGCCGGAATCGCGGAGACGCTGGCCGGGTCGGCGGCCAGATCGGCCGGATAGTCGAGGCGCGGCAGGTCGAGACTGTCGAAGGGGCCGTCGCACAGGCAGCACAGGTCCGGCCACTGGCGCTCGATGTCGCGCAGCGTGGCCGCCGACTGCGAGGCCGGCTGCAGGCTGGTGCGGCCGTCGAGCAGGCCGGCGGCGAAACCGACGGCGAAGCGGTAGCGGTCCTGGCAGACATTGAGCAGATGCCGGCCGGGCGGCAGCCGGGCGGCCAGGGCGTGGGCCTCGGCCAGGAAGCGGCGGACGCTGACCGGTCCGTCCGGGCGCCAGGCGAAGATCGCATCGAGGCTGGCGTGCCCGAGCAGCGGCACCGCCGTCATGGGTTTCTCGCTGCCGCCTGGCGGGCCTGCATCGCGCTGCGGTAGCCGCGGATGGTGTCGGTGATGCTCGAGCGCTCGTCCGGCGGCAGCAGGTGCTGGCGGGCCAGGTGCTCGCCGGCGAACATCAGCAGCAGGAGCGGCATCGTCAGCAGGTTGGCGAACACCGACCAGGCGGCGGCCGGCGCCAGCCAGAACAGCAGCGTCGAGACGAGGGCCGTGGCGAGGAAGAAGGCGGTCCAGGCCACCGTCACCTGCCGCGTGTAGCGGGCCTTCAGCGGCGAGATCGTGCCGCCGTGGGCGAAGCGGGCGAACTGGCTGACCAAGGCTTCGTGGCCGGCGAACAGGCTGCGCCCGAACAGGGTCGCCAGCGCCAGGTTGGTGCCCAGGTGCTGGACGTAGTAGAGCAGCGCGACGTTCTGCCGCAGCAGCGGCCAGCTCGCGGCCAGCAGCAGGAACACGGCGCTGCCGCCGCCGACGATCCACAGCGGATGGCCGGCCCGCCACAGCAGCATCACGGCGACCGCTAGCAGCGGCGCCGTGGCCAGCGCCGCGGCCAGGTCGGGATGGGCGTCGCCGGCGCTGCCCTGATGCGCGAGCAGCGCCCAGCCGACGATCACGGCCAGCAGGGCGGCACTGCGCAGCAGGGTGGCCGGCGTCAGCGTCATTTGCTGCGCTGCTCGGCGATGTGCCCGGCCAGCGCGCGCAGCGACGAGAAGATGCGGGCGTTGTCGGCATTGTCCGAGCGCAGCTGGAAGCCGTAGCGCTTGGAGATGACCAGGGCGATTTCCAGCACGTCGATCGAGTCGAGACCGAGGCCGTCGCCGAACAGCGGCGCGTCGGGGTCAATCGCGGCCGGGGCGACCTCGAGATTGAGGGCCGAGACGATCAGTTCGGCGACTTCCGGCAACAGGGCGGTGACGGTTTCCGGCGAGGGGGTGTGGGTCATGACGGGAATTTCCGTGGAGGGATTAGCGGACGGCGCGGAAGGCGAGCACCGCATTGCTGCCGCCGAAAGCGAAGGAGTTGGACAGGGCGGCGCGCAGCGGCTGGTCGCGGCGGCCGGCGGTGACATGGTCGAGGCCGGCGCAGGCGGGGTCGAGCGCATCGAGGTGGGCGGTCGGCGGCAAGGCCTGCTCGCGCAGCGCCAGCAGCGTGACGATGGCCTCGATGGCGCCGGCGGCCCCCAGCTGGTGGCCGTGCATCGACTTGGTGGCGCTGACCGCGAGGCGCCCGGCCCGTTCGGCGAACACCGCGCGCAGCGCCGCCGCCTCGGTGCTGTCGCCTTCCGCCGTGGCGGTGCCGTGGGCGTTCACATAATCGATGTCGGCCGGCGTCAGGCCGGCGTCGTTGAGCGTCGCCTGCAGCGCGCGGACCTGACCGGCGATTTCCGGGCGGACCAGGTGGCTGTGGTCGCAGGTGCTGGCGTAGCCGACGATCTCGCCGTGGATGCGGGCGCCGCGGGCCACTGCCCGGTCCCAGTCCTCGAGCACCAGGGCCGCCCCGCCCTCGCCCAGCACCAGGCCGCTGCGCTCGGCGTGGAATGGCCGGCAGGCGCTGGCGGCCGTCGTCTCGTCGCCGCCGGCCAGCACGCGCAGCGCTTCCCAGGCGCGGGCGACGCCGTAGGCCTGCGGCGCATCCGAGCCGCCGGTCAGCATCACCGGCGCCTCGCCGCTGCGCACGCGGCGGAAGGCTTCGCCGATGGCGATGGCCGACGAGGCGCAGGCCACCGTGTGGCTCATGCTGATGCCGCCCAGGCCGAGCTGGATCGAGAGGTGGGCGTTGGCCGCGTTGTTCATGCCGAGCACGACGGACAGCGGCGAGATGCGCTCGCGCCCCTTCTGCCACAGTTCGCGGTAGCCCTTCTCGTAGGCCAGCGTGCCGCCCAGCGCAGTGCCCCAGGCGACGCCCCAGGCATCGCGCTCCTCACCGGCGGCGGCCGTGCGCGTAAGGCCGGCGTCGGCCCAGGCGGCGAAGGCGGCGGCCGCGGCCAGCTGCGCGAAGCGGTCCATGGTGCCGGCCAGCGGCTTGCCGAGTTCGGCTTCCGGGTCGAAATCCGGGCAGGTGACGAAGGGCAGGTTCAGCGGCCGCGGCGCGTCGTCGGTGCGCAACAGGCGCACGGCCGATTCGCCGGCCAGCAGCCGGGCGAAGAAATCATCCGGGCCAGCGCCGAAGGGGCTGACCATACCCAGCCCGGTAACGGCCACGCGACGCTGGTTCATGAGGCACTTTGTTCGCGCCGCAGGCGTTCCATCAGGGCGATCATCTCGCCGATGGTGGTCGGGCTTTTCAGGTTCTTGGACAGGGTGATGCCGAAGCGGTCCTCGAATTCGAACATCAGTTCGAGCATCATCAGCGAATCGACGCCGACGGCCGCCAGCGCAGCCTCGGGAACCACCTGTTCCGGGGCGACGCCCAGGCGCTCGTGGAGAAAGTCGCGAATCAGGCCGAGGGAATCCATAACCGGCGCATTTTAGCCCAAGCCGGCCGTATATAAAACGCCGGCCGGAGGCTCAGATGACCCGTTCCAGGCTGCGCAGGAAGGTCGGCGCATCCTGGAAGCCGACCACGCGGACGCTGTCGACCTGACGCCCGTCGGCCGCGAAAAAGATGATGCCGGGCGGGCCGAACAGCTGGAAGCGGGCGAGCAGCGCCTTGTCCTCGTCGCTGTTGGCGGTGACGTCGGCCTTGAGCAGCGTGAAGCCGGCCAGCTTGCCCTGCACCGCCGGGTCGGAGAAGGTGAATTTCTCCATTTCCTTGCACGAGACGCACCAGTCGGCATAGAAGTCGAGCATCACCGGCCGGCCGGCCGCCGCGATGCGGCGTTCCAGTTCGGCGACCGAGCGCACCGGCTCGAACGCCAGCTTGGCCGGCGCGCTGGCGGCGCCGCCGCGCAGGCCGGCCAGCGGCTGCAGCGGGTCGCGCCCGCCGGCCAGGGCGCCGAGCAGCAGCGCCGCACCGGTCAGCAGCATGACCAGGCCGATGCCCTTCCAGAAGCGCTGCCAGCCCCTGGCCTGCGGCGGCAGCGGGTCGATGGCGTGCAGATAGATGGCGGGGATGATCAGCAGCGCCGCCCAGCCGAACATCACGACGGCCCCCGGCAGCACCGGCGCCAGCAGCCACAGGGCGGTGGCCAGCAGCAGCACGCCGAAGCCCTTCTTGACGCCTTCCATCCACGGCCCGGTCTTGGGCAGCAGCGAGCCGCCGGCGACGCCGACGGCGATCAGCGGCGCGCCCATGCCCAGGGCCATGACGAACAGCGCCGTGCCGCCCAGCACCGCATCGCCGGTCTGGCCGATGTAGAGCAGCGCGCCGGCCAGCGGTGCGGCGACGCAGGGGCCGACGATCAGCGCCGACAAGGCGCCCATCAGGAAGACGCCGATGCCGCGCCCGCCCTGCAGATGGCCGGATTCTTCGGAGAGCTTGCTTTGCAGCGCGGTCGGCAGTTGCAGCTCGTAGAAACCGAACATCGAGAAGGAAAGGATCACGAAAACCAGGGCGAAAGTGCCGAGCACCCAGGCATTCTGCAGTGCGGCGGAGAGCAGC
>DASUZG010000230.1:0-4281 GCA_036376995.1 Azonexus sp.
TGGCCCCAGGCCAACGGCGCCAGCAGCGCGCAGAGCACGGTCAGGCACAGGCGTTTCATTCGCTCGGCTCCTGGATGGTGGTGAGGTAGGCGAGGATGTCGCGGATCTGCGTCTCGTCGAGCTTGTTCAGCACGCCGGTGGTGCCCTCGTCGTCGTGCGGCCGGTCGCCCTTCAGGTAGAGGTCGATCTGGCGCTTCAGGTAGGGGGTGTACTGGCCGACCAGCATCGGGAACATGCCGCGCCCCTTGCCGGCCTTGCCGTGGCAGGCCGCGCACTGCTTCTGGTAGATGGCGCCGCCCTTGTCCGCATCGCCTTCGGCGCGCGGGATGATCATCACCCGGTCGACCATCAGCAGCTTGGTCAGCGCATCCTCGTTGCCGGTGAAGGTCGGCATCTTGGTCGACAGCTCGACCCCCGCCAGGTAGGCCGCGATGTCCTTGATATCCTCATCGGACAGCTCGCGCTCCTGGGTATAGGGGAACATCGGGATGTTGATCCGGGTCTTGGCGCGGAAATTCTTCAGCTGCGACTCGATGTAGCGCACCTGCTGCCCGGCGATGCGCGGGTATTCGCCCTTCTTGCCGCCCTGGCCGTTGTCGCCGTGGCAGGCGGCACAGGTACCGTTGATTTCCTTGCCCTGCTGCAGGTCGGCGGCAACGGCCGGGCCGGCGCCGAGGGCGAGAACCAGGAGCAGGGAGGACAACGGGCGCAGCAGCATGGGACGATTCTCCGAAACGAACTGCGGCGAATTGTCGCACCGGGGCGGCGGCCGAAAATTGACGCACATCACGCATAATCCGGCCCATGCGATTTTTTTCCTGCACCGCCGACGGCGCCGATCAGCTGGCCAACCTGCGCCGCCTGGTCGCCAGCCGCTGGATCGTGCTCGCCGCCATGGCCCTGCTGGCCGCCGGCGCCCCCGGCCTGCTCGCCATCCCGGTGCCGCAAGCCCCGCTGTTCGCCGTGCTCGCCGTCGCCCTCGCCTTCAATGCACTGAGCCACTGGCGTCTGCGCGACGCGGCGCAGGCCAGTGCCGGCGAATTGTTCAGCCAGCTGCTGTTCGACCTTGCCGCGCTGTCGGCCCTGGTCTTCTTCAGCGGCGGCGCCACCAATCCGCTGATCTCGCTGCTGCTGCCGCCGGTGGCCATCGCCGCGCTGACCCTGGCCGTGCCCTGCGTGCTGACCCTGGGCGCCATCGCCGTCGCCGCCTACTCACTGCTGCTGGTGCTCTACGTGCCGCTGCCGATGCCGGATGCGACGCGGGCGACGCAGCTGCACCTGGTCGGCATGTGGCTGACCTTTGCCGTCTCGGCAGCGATGATCGCCTGGTTCGTGGTGCGCATGACCCGCCTGGTGCGTGCCCGCGACGCCGAACTGGCGGCCGCCCGCGAGCAGGCACTGCGCGACGAGCGGGTGCTGGCGATGGGCACGCTGGCGGCCGGCGCCGCGCACGAACTCGGCACGCCGCTGGCGACGATGAGCCTGCTGGCCGGCGAGCTGGCCGCCGACAACGGCCTGCCCACCGCCGTGCGCGAGGATCTCGCCCTGCTGCGGCAGCAGATCGGCGTCTGCAAGGAAATCATCACCGGCCTCTCGCGCCGGGCCGGCGCCGAGCGCCTCGACCAGCCGCCGCTGCAGGCGGCCGACCGCTGGCTGGAGCACCTGCGCCAGCATTGGCACGCCATCCGCCCGCAGGCGGCCAGCCGCCTGGTGGTCGGCTCCGACGGTCCGGCCCCGACGTTGGTCGCCGATCCGCGCCTGGAACAGGCCGTCCTCAACCTGTTCAACAATGCCGCCAACGCCACCGCCCAGCCGCTGGAAATCCACCTCTCGTGGTGTCCCGCCACGCTCGGCATCGACATCCGCGACCGCGGCCCGGGCTTTCCGCCGACGGTGCTGGCCGCGGCCGGCCAGCACAGCCTGCCGGCGCATGCCGGCGGCAGCGGCGTCGGCCTCATGCTGACGCGCACCGCCATCGAACAGCTGGGCGGCCGCCTGAGCCTGAGCAACCCCGACGAGGGCGGCGCCCTCGCCCGCATCGAACTGCCGAGAATGCCCGCATGACCGATCTCACCCTGGTCGTCGACGACGACCCGAGCTTCAACGCCATCCTGGTCCGCACGCTGGAGCGGCGCGGCCATCCGGCGCACGGCGCCCTCGACCCGGCAGCGGCGCTCGAAGCAGCCCGCCAGAGCCAGCCCGGGCGGGTGATCCTCGATCTCAACCTGGCCGGCCATTCCGGCCTGGCGCTGATTCCCGAGCTGCTGGCCGTCAATCCGGATTGCCGCATCGTCGTCCTGACCGGCTACGCCAGCATCGCCACCGCCGTCGACGCGGTCAAGCTGGGCGCCATCCAGTACCTCGCCAAGCCGGTCGAGATCGAAACCATCCTCGCCGCCTTCGACGACGACGGCCCGGATTTCGACGTGCCGGCGCCGGACGAGCCGCTGTCGGTGGACCGCCTGGAATGGGAACACATCCAGCGCGTCCTGAACGAGAACGACGGCAACATCTCGGCCACCGCCCGCGCCCTGAAAATGCACCGGCGCACGCTGCAGCGCAAACTGGCCAAGCGGCCGGTGCGCGGCTGAGCGGCGCCCGCCGCGCAAAAACAAACGGCGGCCACGCGGGCCGCCGTCGTCTGCCGCAGCAGCCCGCTCAGTGCTTCGGCGCGTGCTCCATCGGCATCGGGCGCACCACCTTGGCCTCGACCTGCTTGCTGCTGCCGTCGTCGAAGGTCAGCGTCAGGGGCACCACATCGCCTTCCTTCATCGGCGCCTGGAGGTCGATCAGCATCACGTGCAGGCCGCCCGGCTTGAGCACCGCCTCGCCGCCGGCCTTGATGTCGATGGCCGGCACCGGGCGCATCTTCATCACACCGCCTTCGTTCAGATGGGTATGCAGTTCGGTGACCTTGGACACCGGATTGCCGACCTTGACCACCTTGATGTCCTTGCCGCCGCCATTGCGGATGACCATGAAGGCGCCGGTCGCCGGCGCGTTGGGCGGCGCCAGGCGGACATAAGGTTCATGCACGGTGATCTGGTCGGCCGCACCGGCCAGGGCGCCGGCGGAGACCATCAGGCCGGCAACGAGCAGGGACAACTTGTTCATTTTCGTTCTCTCTTTCATGGCTGGTTCAAACCCTTGCGCACTTCGGCCACCACCTGCTCCGGCGCCGCGCCGTGCGGCAGCTTGCCGGCCAGGCGGCCGTCGCGGCCGATCACGTACGTGTCCGAGCTGTGGTCGACGACATAGCCTTCACCGGCCGTCGCCACTTTCTGTTCGGCATAGAAGACGCCGTAGCGGCGCCCGACATCGGCAATCGCCTCGCTGCTGCCGCCGAGGCCGACGATGGCCGGATCGAAGAAGGCGACGTATTCCTTGAGCCGGGCCGGCGTGTCGCGCTTCGGATCGACCGAGACGAACAGCACCGCGACCTTGCCCCGCTCCTCGGCGGAAAGCTGGTTGAGGCTGGCGGCGGCACCGGCCAGGGCGGTCGGGCAGATGTCCGGACAGTAGGTGTAGCCGAAGTAGAGCAGCACCACCTTGCCGCGGTAGTCGGCCAGCCCCACCGGGCCGTCGGCCGACTGCAGCGTGAAATCGCCGCCGGCCGGCCCGGCGGCGACCGGCAGCGGCCGCTCCGGCAATTCCGGGTTCCAGAACAGGCCGAGCCCGGTGACGAGGGCGACGAGCAGGACGACGATGGCGAGCAGCAGGCGTTCGGACATTTAGGACGGGTTCCCCGAGGCAAAACGGAAGGGTATCGCGATGCGCCGGCTGCCGGCCTCGACCAGCACCGTCGCCTGCCATTCCATGTAGCCGCTGATGCATACCGGCAGCGTCACTTCGGCGACGTACAGGCCGTTGCCGCGGGCGGCGAAGTGCGGCCGGTTGTAGCCCATGTTCATGTTGATGCCGGTGAAATCGACTTCGACCCTGCTCGGCGTGAAACCCTGCGTGGTGACCCGCGCCTCGAACGGCCGGACCAGCGGAATCGGCCGCGTGCCCATCGCCAGTTCGACGCTGCCGCCGTCCGGCAGCGCCACGCGGCAAGGCCCGCGCTGCAGGTCGCAGGCCGGATCGGGCTGGAGCACCAGGTCGGATTTCGGCAACAGCAGCGGCGACAGCTTGTAGCCGACGACGACGACCAGCGCGAGCAGCGCCACGCCGATCAGGTCAATCAGGATTTTCTTGTTCAACAGGTGTTCTCGGAGCCGGAGGGCAATGGGGATGACATTCTCCGTGATGAATGCCGGATGAAATTAGCAGATATCAAAT
>DASUZG010000231.1:0-4453 GCA_036376995.1 Azonexus sp.
AATGTCGTCGCCGTCACCCCGAACGCCCGCGGCAATGCTGAACTGGCGGCCAACGGCCGCACCCGGCGCACGCTCGTCTACGGCGTCAATGCAAGCCTGCCGGTGGTCTTCAAGTCATCGGTGCAGAGCGGACGTTTCCTGCCCGACGACGACGAGAGCAGCGCCCGCGCCTTCGTCGTGCTCGGCGCCAAGGTCAAGGAGGAGCTGTTCGGCGGCGAATCGCCGCTCGGCCAGCGCCTGCGCATCGGTGGTCTGCATTTTCGCGTCATCGGCGTGATGGCGCCGAAAGGCCAGTTCCTCGGCATCGACCTCGACGACACGGCTTTCATCCCGGCGGTGCGCGCCCAGGAGCTGTTCAATCGCGAGGGCGTAGACGAGATCAACATCGCCGCCGCCGAAGGCGTGCCGTCGGCCGTGGTCGCCGCCGCCATCCGGGAGCGGATGATCGCCCGCCACGGCCGCGAGGACTTCACCATCGTCACCCAGGAAGAGATGCTGAAGACGCTGTCCAACATCCTCAACGTGCTGACCATGGCCGTCGGCGCGCTGGGCGGCATTTCCCTGCTCGTCGGCGGGGTCGGCATCGTCACCATCATGACCATCGCCGTCACCGAGCGCACCGGCGAAATTGGCCTACTGGTGGCGCTGGGCGCGCGCCGGCGCACCATCCTGACGCTCTTCCTCGGCGAAGCTGTGGCCCTTTCGGGGCTCGGCGGCCTGCTCGGCCTGCTGCTCGGCATCGGCCTCGCCCAGATCATCCACCTCGCCGTGCCGGCCCTGCCGGTGCATACGCCGCTCAGTTTCGTGCTGCTCGCCGAGGCCGTGGCCATCGCCATCGGGCTGGCCGCCGGCGTGCTGCCCGCCCGCCGCGCCGCCGGCCTCGATCCGGTCGAGGCGCTGCGCACCGAATGAGGGGTAACACTCCATACGCCAACGTATGCTAGAGTCGTCTTTTCCCAGCCGATTTTTGTCCCAGGAGTTCCGCATGACGACCCATCACATCGACCAGCTGCATCCCGGCATGTCCGCCAGCCTCGCCAAGACCGTCACCGAAGCCGACATCATTCTCTTCGCCGGCATCTCGACCGACGTCAATCCGGCTCACCTCGACGAGGAATACGCCAAGGGCACCATGTTCGGCGGCCGCATCGCCCACGGCATGCTGTCGGCCGGATTCATTTCCGCCGTGCTGGCCAACAAGCTGCCCGGCCCCGGCACCATCTACCTGTCGCAAACCTTGAAGTTCAAGGCGCCGGTGCGTCCGGGCGACACCGTCACGGCTACCGTCACGGTCAAGGACGTCAATATCGCCAAGAACCGCGTGACGCTGGACACGGTGTGCACGGTCGGCGGCAAAGTGGTGATCGAAGGCGAATGCCTGATGATGCCGCCGGTGCGCGAAAAGGCCGAGGGCGGTACGGCCTGAGCCGCCGCAGCGCCATAAAAAAAGCCGGCTCACGCCGGCTTTTTCGTTTAGAAGTGCTCGTCGGCGCGCAGGAAGCGCCACTGCCCGAGCGGCAAGTCGCCCAGGCGCACCTTGCCGATGCGCACCCGCTTCAGGCCGGTGACGCGCAGCCCGACCATTTCGCACATGCGGCGGATCTGCCGCTTCTTGCCTTCCTTGAGGATGAAGTGCAGCTGGTCCTCGTTCAACTGCTTGACCCAGGCCGGCCGCAGCGGCTTGCCGTCGAGCTTCAGGCCGTGACGCAGAAGCTCCAGGCCATTCGGAATCATCTCGCCGCTGACGCGGACCAGGTATTCCTTCTCGGTGTCGCTGTCCTCGCCGATCAGCCGCTTGGCGATCCGCCCGTCCTGGGTGAACACCAGCAGACCGGTCGAGTCGATGTCGAGCCGTCCCGCCGGGGCCAGACCGCGCAGCATCCACGGCTTGAATTCCGGATCGCCCGCCTGGCGCACCCAGGTCTCGGCCGAAATCAGCGTCACCGCTGGCTTGCAGTCCGGCTCCGGCTGCCCGGAGACATAGCCGACCGGCTTGTGCAGCAGGATCGTGACCTGCTTGGCCTGGTCCTTCTCGGCTTCCTTGGAAATGCTGATCTCGGCATCCGGTTCGATGCGCGAACCGAGTTCCGCCACCTGCTCGCCATTGACGAACACCCAGCCGCGTTCGATCCACAGGTCGGCCTCGCGGCGCGAACACATCCCGCGCTCGGACATCACCTTGGACAGCCGCACGCCGGATGGCGCCGTGGCCGGATCGCGCGGCGCCGTCACCGGTGCCGCTGCCGGCCGCGCCGGCTTGGCATCGCGCGCCTTGCCGCCGCGCGACTGTTCATGAATGCGCTTGATGCCGTCGGCCGCCGGCTTGGCGAACGGTTTCTTGGCCGCTGGGCGGGCCGGCTCGGCCTTCTTCTTGAGCGGGCTCAGCGTGCCGGTCGGCCGTTCCTTGACCACCGGTTCGGCTGGCGCAGCGGCGACGCTGGCCGCAGCCGGCTTGGCCGCCGGGCGCTCCGGAGCCCGGCTGGGCTCGGCTGCCGCTGCCGGCGCCTCGGGCTGGCGCCACTTGGCCCACGGATCCTCGGCCGGCGGCTGCTGGCCTTTCTTGTTGTTGCCGGAATCGCTCATTGGATGGCGAGCAACTCCACTTCGAACACCAGCGTCGCGTTCGGCGGAATGACGCCGCCGGCGCCGCGGGCACCGTAGCCCAGTTGCGGCGGAATGGTCAGCTTGCGCGTGCCGCCGATCTTCATGCCCTGGACGCCCTCGTCCCAGCCGGCGATGACGTGGCGCATGCCGAGCGGAAAGTCGAACGGATCGTTGCGGTCCTTGCTCGAGTCGAACTTGCTGCCGTTGGTCAGCCAGCCGGTGTAATGGACGACGACATGATCGCCGGCCTTGGCTTCGGCGCCGTCGCCGACGACGGTATCTTCGTAGATCAGGCCGGAGGCCGTGGTGATTTCAGCCATGAGAAGCTCCCACTCTGTAGCCCTTCCGCCCCGGCAGCGGGGCTGCGGAAGAAACTGTGTTGAAAGCGCGAAAGTCTACCACAGGGCCACGACAAGGCTTTGACTTCTCGAAACTTTTCCGTATAATGCGCGGTTCTTCGTAGCACCCTTTGGTTTATTTTCGGAGTCCAACCCATGTATGCGGTCATAAAAACCGGCGGCAAGCAGTATCGCGTTTCCGCTGGCCAAAAACTCAAAGTAGAACAGATACCGGCAGAAGTTGGCGCAGAAGTCACGCTCGATCAGGTCCTCATGGTAGGCGAAGGCGAGTCCGTGAAGGTCGGCGCCCCCCTCGTTGCTGGCGCCACCGTCAAGTGCACCGTGGTTTCCCACGGCCGCCACGACAAGGTCAAGATCTTCAAGATGCGCCGTCGTAAGCACTATCAGAAGCGCCAGGGCCATCGTCAGAACTACACCGAACTGCGCATCGACACGATCGCTGCCTAAGTTCAGAGAAGGAGCTAGGTAAATGGCACACAAAAAAGCAGGCGGTAGTTCCCGTAACGGCCGCGACTCACAAGCTCAACGACTGGGCGTCAAGCGCTACGGCGGCCAATTCGTTCTCGCCGGCAACATCATCGTTCGCCAGCGCGGCACCGAATTCCACCCGGGCGAAAACGTCGGCTGCGGCAAGGATCACACCCTGTTCGCGCTGAAGGACGGCGTCGTCCAGTTCGCCATCAAGGGCGAAAAGAAGCGTCGCACGGTCACCATCGTCCCGGCCGCCGAGTAATTCGGCCCCGCGGAAAGCAAAAGCCCTATCCGCCGGATAGGGCTTTTTAGTTTGTAGCGTCGCCAGCCGGCGTCGCCATCGGAAAGCAGACGGAACAGACATGAAGTTCATCGACGAAGCCAAGATTTACGTGAAGGCCGGCGACGGCGGCAATGGCGCGGCTACGTTCCGGCGCGAGAAGTACATCCCGATGGGCGGCCCCAACGGCGGCGACGGCGGGCGCGGCGGCAGCATCTACGTCGTCGCGGATCGCAACATCAACACCCTGGTCGATTACCGCTACACCCGCAAGTTCATCGGCAAGCGCGGCGAGAACGGCGGCGGCGCCGACCAGTACGGCGCTGGCGGCGACGACATCGTGCTGCGCATGCCGGTCGGCACGGTGATCTACAACCAGAACACCGACGACATCCTGGCCGACCTGGCCGAGGATGGCCAGAAGGTGCTGATCGCCAAGGGCGGCAAGGGCGGTCTCGGCAACCTGCATTTCAAGTCCTCGACCAACCGCGCCCCGCGCCAGAAGACCAACGGCGACCAGGGCGAGGAATTCGAACTGCGCCTGGAACTGCGCGTGCTGGCCGACGTCGGCCTGCTCGGCCTGCCCAATGCCGGCAAGAGCACGCTGATCCGCGCCATTTCGTCGGCCCGGCCGAAAGTCGCCGACTATCCGTTCACCACGCTGCATCCCAACCTCGGCGTCGTCCGCGTCGACGATGAGAAAAGCTTCGTCGTTGCCGACGTGCCCGGCCTGATTGAA
>DASUZG010000232.1:0-9458 GCA_036376995.1 Azonexus sp.
GGCGCGCACCATCGTCACTGTCGCCACCAGCGACTCCTCGGCGGCCGGTGCCCCGATGATGCTCAACGTGCCGAACAGCTACGGCCTGCCAACCATCGCCCCGGAGCGCCGCCCGTCGGAAGCGAGTGGCCAGGCCGAACGGGTCGATTTCGAAGGCGAGAACCAGTTCAGTTTCACCCGCACGACGTATTCGACCTGCAAGCCGGGCCAGGACGACTGGCGCCTGCTGGCCGAGGAAATGCACCTCGACTACGACCGCGAGATCGCTGACGTCCGCAATGCCACGCTATGGTTCCAGGAAGTGCCGATCTTCTATCTGCCGGCCGGGTCCTTCTCGTTGAACGGGCAGCGCAAGTCGGGTTTCCTGCACCCCTCGCTGGCGACCTCGTCGCAAAATGGTGTGGATGTCAGCGTGCCGTACTACTGGAACATCGCGCCCGACTACGATGCGACCTTCGTCCCGCGCTACATGGCCAAGCGTGGCTTCCAGCTGGGTAGCGAAGCCCGCTACCTAGGCTACAACTTCACCGGCAAGACGCTGGCCGAGTACATGCCCAAGGACGAGCAGAGCGAGGAGCGGCGCTACGCCTACCATATCCAGCACCAGCACCGGCTGGGCAGCGGCCTCAGCGCAGCGGTGAACTGGCAGGGCGTGTCAGATGACTACTATTGGGAAGACATGTCGTCGCACTTGCTGAAGACGTCGCAGACGCAGTTGCCGCGCCAGGTAACCCTGAACTACCGGCCTGCCTCGTGGCTGAATACCTCGACCCAGATCCTGCGTTACCAGACGCTGCAGCCGGATCCGGAAACGCCGATCACCAAGCCCTATTTCCTTGAGCCGCGCATCAGCTTCTCGGCTTACAAGGCCGATGTACTGAACACCGACCTGACGATGCTCGGCCAGTATTCGCGCTTTACCCACAACGACAAGGAAAATTTCCCGAACGGCGAGCGCCTGGTCCTGTATCCGCAGATTTCCTATCCGATCATTCATCCGGCCTTCCAGATCACGCCCAAGTTCGGCGTGCATATGACCGGTTACCAGATGGACCAGCAACTGGCCGATGGCAACACCAGCGCGACCCGGACGATGCCGATCTTCACGCTCGATTCGACGGTGGTTTTCGAGCGCGACACCCGCTGGCTCGACCACGACTACATCCAGACGCTGGAACCGCGGCTCTATTACGTCAACATCCCGTACCGCAAGCAGGACCAGCTGCCGATGTTCGACACCGCGCTGTCCGACTTCAACTTCGCCCAGATTTTCTCGGAGAACCGCTACAGCGGCTTCGACCGGATCAACGACGCCAACCAGCTGACGGCGGCGCTGACGACCCGGCTGCTCGATTCGGTGAGCGGCGCCGAGCGCTTCAAGGCGATGGTCGGCCAGCGTTACTATTTCCGGCCGCAGCGGGTCTTCATCGAGGGCGAGACCACCCGGCAGGATTATTTCTCCAACTTCGTCGCCGCCGTCAGCGGCGTCGTGCTGCCCAAAACCTATGTCGATGCTGCCTGGGAATACAACTACGACGCCGGCGCCAACGACCGTTTCTCGGTCGGCGCCCGCTTCCATCCCGAACTCGGCAAGGTGTTGAGCGCCAGCTACCGGTTCACCCGCGATCCGCTGAACGAGCAGAAGCCGCTGGTCGAGCAGATCGACATCGCCGGTCAGTGGCCGATCGCGCCGCGCTGGTATGCCGTCGGCCGCTACAATTACTCGCTGCGTGACTCGCAGATGCTCGAAGTCATCGGTGGCATCGAATACAACGCCGGCTGCTGGGCGGTGCGTGCCGTCGGCCAGCGCCTGGCGGCGGTGTCGGGCGATCCCAACACCTCGCTGTTCCTGCAGCTCGAACTCAACGATTTCGGCAGCATCGGATCCAATCCGCTCGGCCTGCTGCGCCGCAGCGTCCCCGGCTACGGCAAGACCAACGAACTGCCCGATGACGGCAGCCTGCACTCCTTCCAGTGACCACCATGCGCAAATTTGTCCATCGCCTGCTCACCCTGTCCGGCCTCCTCGCTTCCCTGCTCGTGTCGCCGGCCCTGCTCGCCGCCGTCGAACCGGTCGAGGCCGACCATATCGTTGCCGTCGTCGATGCCGAAGTGATCACCCGGCACGAACTGGACAGCCGGCTCGAAGGCGCGCTGCGCCAGCTGCGCAAGCAGGGCACGCCGCTGCCGCCGCAGGCCCAGCTCGAGCGCCAGATGCTCGAGCGCCTGATCATGGAGCGGGTGCAGCTGCAATATGCCCGCGACACCGGCCTGAAGCCGGACGACATGCAGCTGGAACAGGCCATCGGCCGCATCGCCGCCAACAACAACATGAGCCTGGCCCAGTTCCGCAAGGCGCTCGCGGCCGACGGCATCGAGTTCGCGGCATTCCGCGAGGAAATCCGTAACGAGATGGCCATGGTCCGCCTGCGCGAACGCGAAGTGGACAGCAAGCTGGTCATTTCCGAAGGCGAGATCGACAACTACCTGGCCAACCAGGCGGCCACCGGCGCCAACGAGGAATACCAGCTGGCGCACATCCTGCTGCGCGCGCCCGAATCGGCCAGCCCGGAACAGCTGCAGAAGCTGCGCCAGCGCGGCGAGCAGGCGCTGAAGCGGGCGCAGGCCGGGGAAAATTTCGCCGAACTGAGCGCCACCTTCTCCGACGCCCCGGACGCGCTGCAGGGCGGTTCGCTCGGCTGGCGCGCGCGCGACCGCCTGCCGTCCCTGTATGCCGACGCCGCGGCCGCTCTGCAGCCGGGTCAGGTCAGCGGCCTGCTGCGTTCGTCGGCCGGCTTCCACATCGTCAAGCTGCTCGAACGGCGCGGCGGCAACGCGCCGGCTTCGGTGCAGCAGACGCGCGCCCGGCACATCCTGGTGCGCGTCAACGAAGTGCTGTCCGAAGGCGAAGCACGGCACCGGCTGGAGATCGTCCGCGAGCGCATCGCCAACGGCGTCGATTTCGCCGAGCAGGCCCGGCTCTATTCGCAGGACGGCTCGGCCGCCAAGGGCGGCGATCTCGGCTGGCTGAATCCGGGCGACACGGTGCCGGATTTCGAGCGGGCGATGAATGCGCTGCAGCCGAACGAATTGAGCCCGGTCGTCAAGTCGCCGTTCGGCCTGCACCTGATCCAGGTCCAGGAACGCCGCGAGCGCGACGTCTCGGCCGAGCGCCAGCGCGCCGTCGCCCGCCAGGCGCTGCGTGAGCGCAAGCTCGACGAGGCCTACCAGGACTGGTTGCGCCAGCTGCGCGACCGCGCCTACGTCGAGAACCGCCTGGACGAACGGTGATCCGCCCGCTGATAGCCGTCACCAGCGGCGAACCGGCCGGCATCGGCCCCGAGCTGTGCCTGCGCCTGGGCGAAATGGCCACCGAAGCGCGGCCGGTCGTGCTGGGCGACAGGGCGCTGCTGCAGCAGCGGGCATCCGACCTTGGCTTGGCGGTGGCCCTGCGCGACTACCAACCCGGACAGGCTGCCGTCGCCGGCGTACTCGATGTTTTGCACCTGCCGCTGGCCCGTGCCGCCGTGGCCGGCCGGCTCGATCCGGCCAACGCATCCTACGTGCTGGCGCTGCTCGACCGCGCGCTGGCCGGCTGCCGCAGCGGCGAGTTCGCGGCGATGGTGACGGCGCCAGTACACAAGGGCGTGATCAATGAAGCCGGCGTGGCCTTCACCGGCCATACCGAATACCTCGCCGAGCAGACGGCAACGCCGCTGGTGGTGATGATGCTGGCCGGCGACACGGGGCGTGGCCCGCTGCGCGTCGCGCTGGCCACCACCCACCTGCCGCTCAGGGATGTACCGGCGGCGATCACGCCAACGGTGCTGGAACAGACGCTGCGCATCCTGCATGCCGACCTGCGCACCAAATACGGCCTGGCCGCGCCGCGCATCCTGGTCGCCGGCCTCAATCCGCATGCCGGCGAGGGCGGCTACCTCGGCCGCGAAGAAATCGAGGTCATCACCCCGGTACTCGAACGCCTGCGCGGCGAAGGCCTGCAATTGTCGGGACCGCATCCCGCCGACACCATGTTCACGCCGCCGGTACTGGCTGGCGGTGACGCCGTGCTGGCGATGTATCACGACCAGGGACTGACGGCGCTCAAATATGCCACCTTTGGCCACGGCATCAACGTCACCCTTGGCCTGCCGATCATTCGCACCTCGGTCGATCACGGCACGGCGCTGGAGCTTGCCGGCAGCGGCCGTGCCGATCCCGGCAGCCTGTTCGAGGCTTTCGCCGAGGCTGCCCGGATGGCCGGAAGGAAAACAGCATGAAGGGACACGTCGCGCGCAAGCGCTTTGGCCAGAATTTCCTGGTCGATGAAGGCATCATCGGCGCCATCGTCGGCGCCATCGCGCCGCAGCCGGGCGATACCGTGGTCGAGATCGGCCCCGGCCTGGGCGCCATCACCGAGCCGCTGCTGGCCCGGCTCGATCACCTGCATGTCGTCGAAATCGACCGCGACCTGATCGCCCGCCTGAAGAAGCAGCATCCGCCCGGGCGCCTGACCATCCACGAGGGCGACGCGCTGGCCTTCGACTTCGCCGGCATCGGCCGCGAGCTGCGCCTGGTCGGCAACCTGCCCTACAACATCTCGACGCCGCTGCTCTTTCACCTCGCCGATTACGTCGGCGTCGTCCGCGACATGCATTTCATGCTGCAGAAGGAAGTCGTCGAACGCATGGTGGCGGTGCCCGGCGACGGTGATTTCGGCCGCCTGTCGGTGATGCTGCAGTACCGTTTCCACCTCGAATGGCTGATCGACGTGCCGCCCGAGAGCTTCGATCCGCCGCCCAAGGTGCAGTCGGCGGTGGTCCGCCTGATTCCCAAGGCTGTCGAAGAGCTGACGGCGCAGAACGCGGAGCGCTTCGCCCGGGTCGTCCAGACCGCCTTCGCGCAACGGCGCAAGATGCTGCGCAACACGCTGAAAGGCGTCCTCGACGACGCCGGCTTCGCCGCCCTCGGCATCAGCCCGACACTGCGCCCGGAAGACCTGGCGGTCGAGGACTACGTGCGCATCGCCAACTACCTCGAGCGCTGATCAGTCCTTCTTCAGCGGGCAGGTGCTGATGCCCAGCAGCGGATAGGCCGGGCACCAGCCCATCAGGCCGGTGGCCAGCGGGACGATGCCGATCCATGCCCAAAGCGGGCCGCCGCTCACGGCCCAGGCGATCAGGGCGATACCGGCGACGATGCGCAGGATTTTGTCGATGCCGCCAACATTGCTTTTCATGTCGTGTTCTCCGTCAAGTCAGAAAGTATTGCGGAGCGGACTGTAGCAACGGCACCGGACAGGCGTCTGTAACCTGGGTCACACAGTGGCGATGCGCTGCAGGCCGAGGCGGTCGACGATGGCGATCTGTTCGCGGCCGAGGCTGACCAGACCCTGGGCGGCGAAGCCCTTGAGCAGGCGGCTGACGATTTCGCGCACGCTGCCCAGTTCGTCGGCCAGCTGCTGGTGCGTGGTGGCCAGCAGGTCGTCCCGCCGGGCCAGCAGCAGGCGGGCCAGGCGCTGGTCGAGACGGGCGAAGGCGACTTCCTCGACCAGTTGCATCAGTTCGCCGATGCGCTCGGCGAACAGGTGGAAGACGAAATCGCGGAAAGGCGGATGGGCGGCCAGCAGGTCGGTGAAGGCGGCGACCGGCAGGATCAGCAGGGTCAGCGGCGTCTCGGTGATGCCGCGGGCGTTGTAGTCGCTCTTGCCGAGCAGGCAGCTCGACGAAATGATGCAGGAGCCGCCCGGCGTCACCCGGTAGAGCATCAGTTCGCGCCCGCTGGCGGCCAGCTTGCAGACCTTGAGGCTGCCCTCGAGGAGCAGCGGAAAGCCCGGGCAGGGCTGTTGTTCGGCGAAGACCTGGGTGCCGGCCGGCAGCTGCATCAGGGCGCCCGGCGCCAGCAGTGCCGCCAGTTGCGCCGCCGGCAGTCCGGCCAGCGCCGGGTACAGGGCAAGCAGGCGCGGTGCGTCGACGGCGGCGCTCATCTCAAGCCAGCGTGGCCCATACCGGGGCGTGGTCGGATGGGCGCTCGCGCTTGCGCGGCGCGCGGTCGACGCCGGCAGCCGTGCACCGGGCGGCCAGCGGTGGCGACAGCAGGATGTGGTCGATGCGCAGGCCGAGATTCTTCTGGAAGCCGAGCATCCGGTAATCCCACCAGGAGAAGGTCTTGTCCGGCTGTTCGAACAGCCGGAAGCTGTCGGTCAGGCCAAGCGCCAGCAGGCGCTGGAAGGCGGCGCGCTCGGCATCCGAACAAAGAATGGCGCCGGCCCAGGCCTTGGGATCGTGCACATCGCGGTCGTCGGGGGCGATGTTGTAATCGCCGCCGAGCGCGAGCTGCGGGTGAACCGCCAGTTCGGTACCCAGCCAGTCGGCCAGCGCGGCCAGCCAGCGCAGCTTGTAGTCGTACTTGTCGCAGCCGACTTCCTGGCCGTTCGGCATGTAGGCGCAGACGATGCGTACGCCATCGACGGTGCCGGCGATCAGGCGCTTCTGCTCGTCAGCAAACAGCGGGTTGCCGCAGACGATGTCGGTGATCGGCTGGCGGGCCAGCAGGGCGACGCCGTTGTAGGTCTTCTGGCCGGAGAAGGCGGCGTGGTAGCCGGCAGCTTCGATCTCGGCGCGCGGGAAATTGTGGTCTTCCAGCTTCAGTTACTGCAGGCACAGCACGTCCGGTTGCTGCTCGGCGAGCCAGTCGAGCAGATGCGGCAGGCGGACCTTCAGCGAATTGACGTTCCAGGAAGCGATTTTCATGGCCGGGGAGCGGAGTGATGGGGGCGCGATTCTGCCACAGCCCCGTGGGCGTGCTTACTCGGCCGGCTTGGCGGGCGGTTCCGCGGCGGCGGTCGGTGCCGGGCCGCCGGACGGCTTCGTGCCATAGGCGGCGGTCTTCGGATAGCCGGCGAGGTCGAGCAGGTTGTTGTAGGCGCCGCTCTCGAAGCCGCGGAAGCTCTGCTTGCCGACTTTCAGCGCCGGCACATAGACGTCGCCGACCAGGGCCTTGAGTTCGGCGGAGTCTTCCGCCTTCTGCAGCATCTTCTCGGTAAACGGGATGCCGCGGCCGTTGAGCAGGTCGCGCGCCTGCTTGCATTCGTTGATGCAGTCGGCGGCCGTGTAGAGGGTCACCGGGAAATTTTCGCGCGCCTTGCGCACCGCGAACGGCAGGTCGTCGCCGCTGCTGGCGCCCGCGGAGGCCTCGCCGGTGCGGCTGACGTTCTTGGCCTTGCCCGGTGGCGGCGTGTCGGAAATGATGGTGCGGCCGCTGGAGTCCACCCAGCGGTAGGCCTGGGCGGAAACGCCGGCGCTCAGGAGCGCCAGGCACAGGACGAGGAGGTAACGCATCGGCTTCTCCGGGATTGGTTCGCTATCCGGCAATCATACCGCTATGACGCAACAGTGCGTCCACGCTCGGCTCGCGGCCGCGGAAGGCGCGGAAGGATTCGAGCGCCGGGCGGGCGCCGCCCATCGACAGGATTTCGTCGAGGAAGCGCTTGCCGACCGTCGCATCGAACGGGTCGCCGGCTTCCTCGAAGGCCGCGTAGGCGTCGGCCGACAGCACTTCGGCCCATTTGTAGCTGTAGTAGCCGGCCGCGTAGCCGCCGCCGAAAATGTGCGAGAAGCTGTTCGGGAAGCGGTGCCAGGCGGGCGGCACCAGCACCGCCACTTCGTCGCGCACTTCGCCGAGCAGGTCCATGACGCGGCGCTGGCCTTGCGGGTCGAATTCGCAATGCAGGCGCATGTCAAACAGCGAGAATTCGAGCTGGCGCACGGTCATCATGCCGCTCTGGAAATTCTTGGCGGCCAGCATCTTGTCGTACAGCGCACGCGGCAGCGGCGCGCCGGTGTCCACGTGGGCGGTCATGCCCTGCAGCACGTCCCACTCCCAGCAATAGTTCTCCATGAACTGCGACGGCAGTTCGACGGCGTCCCACTCGACGCCGTGGATGCCGGAGACGCCCAGTTCCTCGCCGCGCGTCAGCAGGTGGTGCAGGCCGTGGCCGGATTCGTGGAACAGCGTGATGACTTCGTCGTGGGTGAAGGTCGCCGGCTTGCCGCCGACCGGGCGGGCGAAGTTGCAGTTGAGATAGGCGATCGGCTTCTGGACGCCGGCGCCGGCCCGGCGGCGCGAGCGCGCCTCGTCCATCCAGGCGCCGCCGCGCTTGGTTTCGCGGGCGTAGAGATCCATGTAGAACTGGCCGACCAGGTCGCCGGCCGGCGTTTCGATGCGGTAGAAGCGCACGTCCTCGTGCCATACCGGCGCCGTGTCTTCCTTCACCCGGACCGTGAACAGGCTCTCGATGACCTTGAACAGGCCGGCGATCACTTTCGGCTCGGTGAAATACTGCTTCACTTCCTGCTCGGAGAAGGCGTAGCGCGCCTGCAGCAGCTTTTCCGACACATAGGCCGCATCCCACGGCTGGAAGTCGGTCAGACCCAGCTCGTCGCGGGCGAAAGCCTTCAGCTCGGCGATGTCCTTCTCGGCGTAGGGCTTGGCCTTCTGCGCCATGTCGCGCAGGAAAGCCAGCACCTGCGCCGGCGTGTCGGCCATCTTCGGCTGTAGCGAGACTTCGGCGAAATTGGCGAAGCCGAGCATCTGCGCGTCTTCGGCGCGCAGTTCGAGCATGCGCTGGATGACCGGGGTGTTGTCCCATTCCGCCTTGCTGGTGCCGTCGGTGAATTCGGCGGCGCGCGTGGCGTAGGCGCGGTACAGGCGGGCGCGCAGGTCGCGGTTGTCGGCGTACTGCATCACCGGGCCGTAGGAGGGGGCGTGCAGCGTGAATTTCCAGCCGGCGACCCCGGCCTTTTCGGCCGCTTCGCGGGCGGCTTCGATGGCGTAGTCGGGCAGGCCGGCAAGCATGGCTTCGTCGGTGACGATCTCGGCGAAGGCGTTGGTCGCATCGAGCAGGTTTTCCGAGAACTTGGCAGCCAGCTGCGAGAGTTCTTCCATGATCGCCTGGTAGCGCGGCTTCTGCTCTTCCGGCAGTTCGGCGCCGGAGAGGCGGAAATCGCGGATCTCGTTATCGACGATCTTCTTCTGCTCGCGCGACAGGCCGGCGTATTCCGGACTCGCCTTCAGCGCCCGGTACTGGTCGAACAGCTTCAGGTTCTGGCCGAGCTCGCTGTAGAAGCGCGAGACGTCCGGTAGCATCTCGTTGTAGGCCTCGCGCCAGGCCGGCACGTCGTTGACCGAGTGCAGGTGGCCGACCACCCCCCAGGCGCGGCCGAAGGGTTCGAGGCCGAGCGACAGCGCGCCGGCGAAATCGGCCCAGGTGGCCGGCGTGGCGTCGGCGGTCAGGCGTTCGATCAGCGTGCGGCCGTCGGCGAGCAGGCTTTCGATGGCCGGGCGGACATGTTCCGGCTGGATCAGGTCGAAACGGGGAAGGTCGGAGAAATCGAGCAGCGGATTGGAGGCGGAGGTCATGATCGTCGGGGCAAGAAAAACGGGCGGCCGGTGCCGCC